>NZ_JPUW01000025.1:0-39968 GCF_000743635.1 Lysinibacillus sp. BF-4
ATGATTGATATGGCGAAGGATAAGGGTGTTATTATTGCCATTGATGCAAATATTCGACCACTACGTTGGTCAAGTGAAGACGTATGCCGTGATACCATTATGCAGTTTTTTGAAGAAGCGGATATTGTTAAAGTGACAGATGAGGAACTAGCTTTCTTAACACAAACTACAACAATTGAAGACGGCATTGCAGCACTTGATGCGCTACTTGTACCGATTGTATTAGTCACAGTGGGCGAAAATGGCACATATGCTGTATTAAACGGGGAAACGATGCATGTACCAACGCAAAAAGTAAAGGCAGTAGATACAACAGGCGCAGGTGATGCTTTTATGGCGGGTGTACTACGTGATGTGCATTATAATGGTCTGCCGACTACACCAGACGAACTTATGCGTTGTGTAAGCTTTGGTAATAAACTAGGCGCAATGGCGGCAACAAAGGCAGGCGCATTAACAGCGCTACCATGCTATGATGAAGTAAAGCAATGGATTAAGGAGTGATGGGATGTATAGCGAATTAAAAGCTGGTCGCCTATATTTTGGCCCGCAAACAGAGGCGGCAACAGCTGCTAAAGAGCAGGGTATTGATGTAGTCGTAGATGTACGTGTTAACGGGGAGTCACAACCAGAGCAACTAGCCTATAACTATAGCCATCTGCCAATTGCAGATGAAGATTTAACAGCATCAACCTTAAAGCAAACAGCAGAGGCAATTAAGGCGGCTTATGATGAGGGCAAAGCTGTGTACTTTCATTGTGGCGGCGGTAATGGACGCGCTTGTGTTACCGCAACAGCTACGCTACTTGAATTAGGTGAGGCTACTACTGTGGACGAAGCTATTGCTCAAGTCACAGCTAAGCGACCAACAGCTACAATTCGACCAGCTATGGAAGCAGCACTACGTAGTATATATGAAGGTAAATAAAAGGGAGTAGTTAGCCAATGCGCTAGCTACTCCTTTTTATTATAATTTTTTCTCCATGTTTTGTTGGATGAGTAACGATTTAATGTCCGTTAATGACTCATTCATTTTAAAGAAAATAATAAGTAACTCACAATAAACGCGCGACATTAATACACCAATAGCGGCCACAAAAAGCCCACTAATTACTTGTAGTAAACCTCCGCCATTATAAGTAAAAGCTGTAGCGATTAAAATAAAGCCAGTAAAAATAGAAACTACAACGCCTACCCAAAATAAAATTTTAATAATTACAGGTGTAATCATTTTATCAAAACTTAATAATTGATTCATTTTTTCACCTCCTAAGCTCAGTATATAAACAAAACATAAGAAATTCTGTGGATTTGTTATAAAAGGTAAATTATTACCATGTAAAAAAATGCAATTTAGTCATAAAGAGCTGTAAGACTTTTTAGTTGAAAATATATAGTTTAGTGTTAAACTATATTACATTAAACTAATTAGGGGCGTGTAATAATGAGAGTTCAAGATAAAGCGATTTTAATTACAGGTGGCGCAGGTGGTATTGGTCGAGGTATGGCAATGGCGCTCGCAAAAGAAGGCGCAAAAATTGCGATTGCTGATATGGATGCTAAGGCAGGTGCACAAACATTAGAGGAGTTGCGCCAATTTTCGCCGGGGGCAATTTTTATTGAAGCTAACCTACGCGAGACAAATAAGCTTGCTTCGTTAGTAGAAAAAACCGTAGCGGCGTTTGGTAAGTTAGATGTACTTATTAACAATGCACACGCATCACGTCAAAAAGCCTTTATGGAAACGACGGCTGAAGATTTAGATTTATCCTTCTCGACAGGTTTTTATCCAACATTTTATTTAATGCAAGCAGCTTATCCACATTTAAAAGAAACACAAGGCTCTATTATTAACTTTGCTTCAGGCGCAGGGATTAATGGGGATGCTACGCAAGCGGCTTATGCGGCAGCTAAAGAAGCGATACGTGGTATTACACGCGTAGCCGCAAATGAGTTTGGTCCAGATAATATTAATGTTAACTTAATTTCACCAATTGCCAACTCACCAGGTGTGCAAGCATGGGCAAAAGATCAACCCGAATATTATGCGGCAATGCTTGAGCGTATCCCACTACGTCGCTTAGGCGAACTAGAAGAAGACATCGGTCGCGTGGCAGTATTTTTAGCAAGTGAGGATGCAAGTTATATTACAGGTCAAACTATTATGGTTGACGGAGGAGCAGTGAAATTACGCTAATGGAGGATATTTTTGAGTTAGTACGCACAACTGAAGTTGTATCAAATGAAATGGTCATTGCATGGACAAAATTATTTAATGAAGATGTTGGTGTTTCTTCTATTTTAGTATTATCTGCACTACAGGAGCATGGTGCACAGAAGGCAACAGACTTAGCCCTAGCTTATGGTTATACGAAAGGTGCAATTACTAATATTTCAACTAAACTTGTTAACGAAGGCTATGTAGTACGGGAGTATGATGAGATGGATCGTCGCATCATCCGATTAGCGATTACCGAAAAAGGTGAATGGTTACTTAGTAAAGCACGCGAGGCGGGCATTGAGTTACGTCAGCGTTTATTTTCGGGGCTAACAAAAGAAGAGCAACAGCAATACACGGCAATACAATTAAAAATGTTAAAACAATTGAAGGGATGAGTCAGATGCGTGTAGCAAATAAAGTAGCTTTAATTACAGGTGGTGCATCAGGTATTGGTCTATCAGCAGCAACGCTATTAGCTAAAGAAGGCGCTAAGGTAATGATTGGTGATTTTAACGTAGAAGGAGCTAAGCAGGCAGCTGCACAAATTACTGCTGCGGGTGGTGAGGCACAGGCTGTATTTTTGGATGCAGGTGATGAGGCGTCTATTAAAGCCGCAGTAGAGGCAACTGTAGAAGCTTTCGGTAAACTGACTGTACTATTTAATAACGTAGGCTTAACTAATCTACAAAAAGACGTAGATGTCGTAAATATGGATTTAGCGGAGTGGGACCGTTTAATGAATGTCAATTTAAAAAGTGTGCTATTAGGTGCGCGTTTTGCTATTCCATATATGCAACAAGCAGGCGGAGGCTCTATTATTAATACGGCTTCGATGGCAGGCTTTGCAGGTGATAATGTACGTTCAGCGTACGGTTCATCTAAAGCAGCTGTAGTTAATTTAACACGTTATATTGCAGCGCAGTATGGTAAGGATAATATTCGTTGTAATGGTGTGGCACCAGGCCTAATTTTAACACCAGCCGCAAAAAATAATATGCCACAAGAAATGCTTGAGATTTTTGGTAAGTATAATGCACTGCCTTACCACGGTGAAGCGGATGATATTGGCTATGCGGTAGTTTATTTAGCTTCAGATGAATCCAAATTTATGACGGGGCAAACATTGCAAATTGAGGGTGGTCATTATATGAAAAACCCAACTATCGCAGATATTGAAGAGTATATGAGTAAGTAAAATAAAAAGGAAAGGCGATTTTCACTATCGCTTTTCCTTTTTGTTTTTTTATAAACTTTCGCCAAAGTCTTGGCGGAATTTTTCTGCTAATTTTTGTGGCCAATCCGAGTCAGCTTCTAGCTTACCAAAGAAGAAGCGTAATACTTTAGGTTCTTCAACAAAGCGCAGACCACCGATTAAATCACGGTTTTCGTACAGCCATGCAATACGGTCTACTGCATATTTAACTTGTGACAGGGTAAATACACGTCGTGGCATTGCTAAACGTACAAGCTCCATATGTGCCATTGGCTCAACACCTTGTTCATCACGTTGCTCGGACATCGTACCGCGCTCCATGCCGCGCACACCACCTGCAATATAAACTGCGGCAGCTAATGCACCTGCTGGGTAACGCTGTTGCTCAACATTTGGTAAAAAATCCATTGCATTAATATGACAGCCTAAGCCACCTGCAGGCGTAACTACTGGTACACCTTTTTTCTGTAATTCATTAGACATAAACTCAATAAAGCTAGGCCCTTGATTAATCATTTGCTCGTCCATTGTTTCTTCTAGTCCAATGGTGATGGCTTCCATTTCACGAACAGACATCCCACCATAAGTTAAAAAGCCTTCGTATAATGTAATGTATTCGCGCATTTTTTCGTAAGCTTCCTTGCTATTAGTACAAATCCCGCCACCGCGTCCAAATCCAAGCTTACGTGCAGAGAAGTAAATGATATGGGATAAATCAGCAATTTCACGTGTGATTTCGCGAATCGTCATATCCTGACAAGCTTCTTCACGTGTTTTAATGAAATGTAAATTATCCGCTAATAAACTTGCATCTAGCACAAGTAGTAAATCATGCTTATCACAAACAGCACGTACCTCACGTAAGTTTTGTAGCGAGTGTGGTTGTCCCCCAATTAGGTTAGTACCTGCCTCCATACGTACAAAAGCAATTTTATCTGCGCCTTTATCCGCGATTAATTGTTCAAGTTTAACAATATCGATATTACCTTTAAATAAATTATCGCTTGTTAAATTTAATGCCTCATCAATAAAAATTTCTTCTACAGTTCCACCATTTAAAGAAATATGAGCTTTAGTTGTAGTGAAGTGGTAGTTCATTGGCACAATTGAGCCAGGTGAAACATACACTTGTGCAATAATATTTTCACATGCACGTCCTTGGTGGGTTGGTAGGAAGTACTGCGTACCAAAAATATCAGTTAGTTTTTCTTCTAAGCGTGTAAATGTGCTTGAGCCTGCATAGCTATCATCAGCGACAAGCATAGCAGCTTGTTGCTGATCACTCATGGCATTAACGCCACTGTCTGTCAGCATATCCATAAAGACATCTTTATTTTGCAGTAGAAATGTATTGTAACCTGCCTGCTGTATAGCTGTTACGCGCTCTTCAACAGGTGGTAAATGTAATTTTTGAATAATGCGTACTTTGTGCATTTCTAGCGGAATTGTTTCGCCAGAGTGAAATGTAATTTTTGACATAGGTAAGCCTCCAATTAAATTATTTAACCAATCAAGCTTTGACGCGGTGAACTAATAGTGTATAGCATACTAGATAATTTTACGAAAAGATAGGATATTCAGAAAATTTATCATTGTTATTGTACAGAATGAAAAATAACGCTTGTTGTTATATAACAAATGATGCTAAAATAATTTTAATGTAAAGGGGGGCATGAGGATGCTAACATTTTTAGTTTCTATTGTTTTATTAATTATTGGCTATTTAACGTATGGTAAATATGTAGAGCGTGTATTTGGCGAAAATGAGGAACGACCGACACCAGCGTATGTTAACGCAGATGGCATCGACTATGTGCCAATGTCTACACCGCGTAACTCGTTAATTCAGTTACTAAATATTGCAGGGGTTGGGCCAGTATTTGGACCGATTGCAGGTGCCTTATATGGACCAGTAGCTTTCGTATGGATTGTAATAGGCTGTATTTTTGCAGGTGCAGTACATGATTACTTAACGGGTATGATTTCTATTCGTAATCGCGGAGCACATTTGCCAGAGCTTGCGGCTAAGTTTTTAGGTAAATTTATGAAGCACATCGTTAATATTTTTGCACTTTTATTATTATTATTAGTTGGTACTGTTTTTGTTACGTCACCAGCGATGCTGCTACATAATTTATTAGATGCTAAGGTTGGCTTAGTTGTAATTACATTATTAATTTTTGCTTACTATATTTTAGCGACATTATTGCCAGTGGATAAAATTATTGGACGTTTTTATCCATTATTCGGTGCATTATTAGTAGTATCGGCGTTTGGCGTAGGTATTGGGCTTGTAGTAACAGGTGCACCAATTCCAAACTTAACATTCCAAAATATGCACCCAAACAATTTACCGATTTTTCCGTTAATTTTCTTTACTATAACATGTGGTGCACTGTCAGGCTTCCATGCTACACAATCGCCGATTATTTCGCGTACGACGCAAAACGAAAAAAACGGGCGCAAAATCTTTTACGGTATGATGATTGCAGAAGGTATTATTGCAATGATTTGGGCAGCGGCAGCTATGAGCCTATTTGATGGTTATGGCGGCTTAGCTGAATTAATCGCAGCAGGTGGCCCAGCAGCAGTTGTAAGTGAAGTATCTATTATGATGCTTGGTACTATTGGCGGTACAATTGCCATTTTAGGTGTAATTATTTTACCTATTACGTCAGGAGATACTGCATTCCGAGCGGCTCGTATGATTATTGCTGATTATTTCAGCATTGGGCAAAAAGCTTTCGCCAAGCGTTTAGCAATTGCACTACCATTATTTGCGATGAGTTATATGTTAACGAAAATGGATTTCCAAGTGCTTTGGCGTTACTTCTCTTGGGCAAACCAGGTAACTGCGGTTATTGCATTATGGGTAGGGGCAATGTATTTATTCCTAGGGTATAAAAATCACTGGATTGCAACGATTCCAGCTATTTTTATGACAGATATGGTATATCTTTATATTTTCTTCGAGCCAACGATGGGCTTCGGCATTCCAATGACGATTTCTCATATGATGGCAGTAGTAGCTACGATTGTGACAGTCGGTGTATTCTTTGTCGCAGCCTATAAGAAGCGTGGCACAAGTTTTACATTGGATGAGGATGTTTCTACGTTTAAAGAGGTTTAACGTATAAAAAAAGAGCCAGTTAAGCAGTCGCTTAGCTGGCTCTTTGTATGTGTAAAAACATAAGAGAAGGAAATCATTCATCAGTACCAATGATGAATAGCTTAACCATAGTCAACTTTTCCCTAAGTTATTTATCTATAAACGTTTATTACAACGCTTTAATACAACTGCAACACGATTGTTATATTATTTTACGCCTTGATAAATCGTAATCATTATGTTTTAATTATAAAACGTAATGATTACGATTTAAGAAGGAGCTAATAAAATGAATAAAATTCCAGTAACTGTACTAAGCGGATATTTAGGTGCAGGTAAAACAACGATTATGAATCATGTATTACAAAATGAAAAAAATATGCGTGTAGCTGTCATTGTAAATGATATGAGTGAAATTAATATTGATGCTTCACTTATTGCGGAGGGCAGTGGTATTGCACGTACAGAAGAAAAATTCGTAGAGCTTTCTAACGGCTGTATTTGCTGCACATTGCGTGAAGATTTATTAATAGAGGTAGAAAAATTAGCAAAACAAGGTAATATTGATTACATTTTAATTGAATCTACAGGAATTAGTGAGCCTATTCCTGTAGCACAAACATTTTCGTATATTGATGAGGAACTGGGTATTGATTTAACGCGCTTTTGTCAATTAGATACGATGGTTACGGTAGTTGATGCTAATCGTTTTTGGCATGATTACCAATCGGGAGAAAGCTTGCTAGAGCGTAAAGAAGCTGTAGGTGATGGTGATGATCGCGACGTGGCTGATTTACTCATTGATCAAATTGAATTTTGCGATGTGTTGGTTGTGAATAAATGTGATCTTGTAGCGGAAGGAGATATTAAACGTCTAACAGGTGTATTAAAAGCATTACAACCATCAGCGAAATTTATTTTTACAGAGCAAGGTAAGGTTGAGCCAAGTGATATTTTACATACAGGGCGCTTTGATTTCGAAGTTGCAATGAATGGTGCTGGCTGGCTAAAGGAGCTAGAGAAAGGTCATAGTAACCATACACCTGAAACAGATGAATATGGTATTGCATCTTTTGTTTATGAGGCAAACCGTCCCTTTCATCCTGCACGTTTAGTAGAGTGGACAGAGCATATGCCAAGAGAAATTGTTCGAGCAAAGGGCATTGTATGGAGTGCTGTGCAAAATGAGGTAGCGATTTTACTATCACAAGCAGGGCCTGCAGTACGTTTTGAGCCAGTATCGTATTGGGTTGCTGCATTACCAGAGGCGCAGCAAAAACAAGTATTTGAGGAAGACCCTGACGTATTAGCAACATGGGATGCGGAATATGGTGATAGAGGTACGCAACTTGTAATTATTGGTATTGATATGGATGAGAGTATGATTAGAAGACAGTTAGATGTTTGTTTGCTAACAGATGAGGAGATGCATGGTGATTGGAAAGGACTTGAAGATCCGTTTCAGTGGCAGTGGTCTTAATAATAAGTATTAAAAAACAATCAAGGCGGATAATGTGTAAATTTGGAGAGGTGGTACTACACGCAGTAGTTAGTGGATATAAACACATAAAAGCTTACTAAGTATAAAAAAACCTTAGAGAAGTTTATTTTTAGCTGGCTAACTACACATGCGATAAAGCTTGGTATAATAAGGTTTGTCACACCTTTGTCATAAACAACCCCTAGTTTTTGAACAGATTGTGAAAATCATCACATAACACTTTCCTTTTTAAAAAAAGAGCGTATACTGATGTATAACAAGTGCTAAACAAAAAACTTTGTATTAGTACAAAAAACGGCTAAAAGGAGCGATTAACGTATGTGGGTTGTAACAGTCTTTGAACAAAATACGTACCGTATGTTCGAATACCAAACTAAAGCAGAAGCAACAGTTTGCTTACAAGGTCTAACGAACACAGCAATGCTTTCATATACAAAATAAATCTTTCCTTTTTTGTAGCTACCCTTTGAGGTAGCTCTTTTTTTATGTAAAAAAGAGGTAGCATGTAATAGCTACCTCTACGTTATGTTATTCATCAAATACTGCCGGCTGTATGAGTTCATTTTGCACGCTATGATAAGCCTGTTCAATAATTGCTTGCTCATGTGAATGCTGCATAATAAGCTCATCTTTGACAGCACGTAAAGATGTTGGTGTGGCTGTTAGGCTCTGCATTACGCGCGTTTTTAAGGCAGTGCGATAAAAATCGAATTGTTGTTGCATTGGATCTGACGAGTATACCTCAATTTGATTTATCGCACCGTGAGTATGTGTTTGTGTCATACTCAGCACCTCCTATTCCTCGTAGGTTTTGGTTGTACTTGAGATGAGCAGGTCTCCTGACTTTAAGTTCTAACACTTAATTTTGCCTTCCCGTAAAATACAGTGACATTATAAAATTAAGCTCGCTTATTACAGTTGCGGGACAGTGCTAGACTTACACTAGCTTCCCTTACTCATCTCCATATCTCCGTTTCTTCTATTGTAACAACTTCTACTGCATTACTGATCATGCGTTATCTCATGTAGTGCTCGTCTGTGTAACATAGTTCGTTTAGTCGATTTATATAAAAAGCTAGATTACTATAATTTTTTTAGAGGTTTGGAGTAATAATGTGCAAAAATTTGTGCTTAGCGTTATATTTTAGGTGAGTTAAAATTATAATGAAATAGGGAGAGAGCACAATGATTAAAAAAGTTACAGTTGCAGGAAGTGGCGTATTAGGTAGTCAAATTGCGTATCAATCAGCTTTTCATGGCTTTGATGTTACCGTTTATGATATTACTAATGAGGCATTGGAAACAGCTAAGGAGCGTATAGAGGCATTAAAACCTTTATACCAAGCAGACTTAGGCGCAACAGAAGATCAAGTAAATGAGGCTTATGCACGTTTACAATTTGAAAGTGACTTAGCAAAGGCGGTAGCTGATGCAGATTTAGTAATTGAGGCGATTCCTGAGGTTGTGAGTATTAAAACAGCATTTTACAAGCAGTTAGGTGAAGTAGCACCGACCAAAACGATATTTGCGACAAACTCGTCTACATTATTACCGAGCCAGTTTGCAGAGGCGACAGGCCGTCCAGCTAAGTTTTTAGCCTTGCATTTTGCTAATACGATTTGGAAAAACAATACGGCTGAAGTAATGAAGCATGAAGGTACAGACGAAGCAGTCTTTAATGAAATTATTGACTTTGCAAAAGCAATTGGTATGGTAGCCTTACCACTTTATAAAGAGCAACCAGGCTATATTTTAAATTCATTATTAGTACCATTTTTAGATGCTGCAGAAATGTTGTTAGTGAAGGAAGTAGCAGATCCTGAAACGATTGATAAAACGTGGATGATTGCTACAGGAGCACCACTTGGTCCATTTGCAATTTTAGATATTGTAGGCATTAATACTGCGTATAATATTGTACTGGCTAAAGCAGCAGCGACGAGTGATACGACACTTGAACAACTTGCTACTATGTTGAAAACAAATTATATTGATAAAAATAAATTAGGGCGTGCAACAGGTGAGGGATTTTATAAATACCCTAACCCTAGCTTTGCCGCACCAGATTTCTTAAAATAATATAAAAAAGGAATTGTGCCAACGTAGGCGCAATTCCTTTTTTTAAGCTAACGTTTTTTTGCGTAATTTCTCATAGGGTGGAATGTTTTTAGTATCAATAATCCTGCCTTCAACTACTTGTACTTCATACATTTTAGCTTTATAGGTAAATTTAAAAATACCATTATCAAAATCTGTACCAATTTCTTTAAAGAAAATGCCTTCTAAAGTTGGCTGGTCAGGGCAAGTAAAGACAACTGTGTGTTGACCATCTCGCTCAACTAAATAAGCACGGACACCACGCTCATACATATCAAATTCTTCTTCCTCAGTAGGGCGCTTAACTGAAACGATATGAAAATCTACAAAAGGTACTTCTTTAAGTAATACGTTTAAAAAGGAGCCGCGCATAATTTCTTCCCAGCGACTTTGTGCGCTTTGCCCCACAATAATTTGTGTAATATCTAAATTGGCTGCGACCTCACGAATAACTTTTTGAATAGGACGCTTTTCATTATCTTTTATAATAAATTGCTCTACCTCTAGCTCTTCTGCAAGTTGCTCCCACTCTTTAATATAGCCTGTTTTCTCTGGATTAAATTCTTCAAAGGGCATTGCGTCAACAGTCATAATATAAAGGGGGCAGTCTAGCATAGTCGCCATTTTATGCCCACGGCGAATTAAACGCTCACCGTTAAGACCGTAGTATACACAGACTAAAATGCTTTCATCCATACGACCTTTAATATGTTTCAATGTATAAACACTCCTTTTAATAACGTAATAATCATGTAAGAAAAAATGTTTAAAATAGCATAAAATAATACTAGAGTAGTGCAAAACGAAATTTCATACTGTATAATTCATACTGTGTTAACGCATAAGTTATTGTGGAATACAATTAATCGACCTTCATATAGACCATTATTATGAAGTGAGTTAGTAGTATAGTCAAGTTTACACATAATCACATAGTTCAGCAGTTGGGAGGCTCGCATTTATGATGATACCGTTAGCGATAGCCCTACCGTTTCTTATAGCTGCCCTTATCCCTATTTTTTATAGGCATATTCGGCATATTCATCTCGGTTGGTTCGTGTTAATCGTACCTGTATCACTCGTTATTTTCTTTGCTCGTTTTATTCGTCCTATCGCAAGTGGCGAAGTTTTTTTGCACACTTACGCATGGATACCCTCATTTAACATCAATGTTATAACATACCTCGATGGTTTGAGTTTAATTTTTACATTACTCATTACTGGCGTAGGTAGCCTTGTGACGCTTTATTCGATATTTTATTTATCAGAGAAAGAGTCATTACACCACTTTTATTGTTATTTACTACTCTTCATGGGCGCTATGCTTGGCGTCGTATTATCCGATAATTTATTGGTGCTATATACGTTTTGGGAGTTGACAAGTGTATCTTCCTTCCTATTAATAGCGTTTTGGCATCACCGAAAAGCATCGCGTGCAGGCGCACGAAAAGCGATGGTTATTACTGTAACGGGTGGCATTAGCATGCTCGCTGGATTTTTAATGCTTGCACAAATTGCAGGTAGTTTTAGCATACGCGAAATTATAGCGATGGATGGTTTAAGTAGTGAAGCTTTATTTATTCCAGCAATGTTATGTATTTTGCTTGGTGCTTTTACAAAATCTGCACAGTTTCCGTTTCATATTTGGTTACCTGATGCGATGGAGGCCCCAACGCCTGTTAGTGCTTATCTTCACTCAGCAACTATGGTTAAGGCCGGCATTTATTTAGTTGCTCGCTTATCACCAATATTTGGTGGGGTATCCTTATGGTTTTGGTTAGTGACAGGTATTGGTTTACTTACTTTGTTATGGGGCTCGTTTAATGCAGTGCGTCAAACCGATCTTAAAGCGCTATTAGCATACTCTACAGTGAGTCAGCTTGGATTGATTATGAGTTTGTTTGGCGTAGGGTCCGTAGCTACCATCTTGGCTACGCTACCGAAAATATTATTTATACGCAGGCAACATTTGCTGCATTATTTCATTTAATTAATCACTCTACCTTTAAAGGAGCGCTCTTTATGGTAGTTGGTATTGTTGACCATGAGGTAGGGACGCGTGATGTGCGTCGACTAGGTGGTTTAATGGCGATGATGCCTATTACTTTTACAATTGCGATGATTGGTAGTTTGTCTATGGCAGGTATGCCACCATTTAACGGTTTTTTAAGTAAAGAAATGTTCTTTACTGCCATGCTAACCATTACGCAAGCTGATGTTTTTTCATTGCAGACGGTTGGTGTAGTACTACCAGTAGTAGCTTGGATAGCGAGTGTATTTACCTTTATTTACAGTGTGATTTTAGTGTACAAAACCTTCCTTGGTGACTTTAAGCCAGAGCGTTTAGATAAGCGACCGCATGAAGCGCCACTTGGGATGTTACTGTCACCTGCTGTGCTCGTTGGTTTTATTATTGGGATTTTTATATTCCCTAATGTTCTTGGGCAGGCAATTTTAAAGCCTGCAATGGCAAGCTTATATCCTAAAGCGCCACTTGAGGAGATTGTGCCACATATTGCAGCATGGCATGGGTGGCAACCAGAGCTCTTTATGACGATTGCTGTTGTAATTGTAGGGCTCGTGTTGTTTAAATTATTGCCGAAATGGCGTAGAGTGTATGGTTTCTTTACAAGAGAGCGCTCATTTAATGCGCTCTATAATAATACGATTAACTTTGCAGAGAACGCATCACTACGTATTACCAATCGTTATATGACAGGCGATATTACGCAGTATTTTGTTTATATTTATGTGTTCTTTATTGCGATTATTGCAGGCTACTTTATCTGGTCAGATGCTTTTAGTTACGATTTAACTAAAGATTCTTCTATTGAGTATTATGAGTGGATATTAATCTTTGTGATGATGTTTGCAGCTGTTTATATTTTATTTGCGAAGCGTCGAATGACAGCTGTGTTGTTAAACGGTGTACTAGGTTATTGTATTGCGTTTTTCTTTGTTACTTTTAGAGCGCCTGATTTAGCGCTAACGCAGTTAGTTGTAGAGTCCATTACAACTGTATTATTTTTAGTATGTTTCCGCTATTTACCTGACATGCGTGTAGAGAAGAAGTCGCGTGCTAAACGCAATTTTCATGCGTTGCTATCGATTTTTACAGGTGCAACCGTAACATTGATTGGTCTTGCTGTACTTAATTATGACCGCTTCCCACCTGTGTCAGCCTACTTTGATGATGCACTCAATTTAGCGGGCGGTGCAAATATTGTAAATACGATTTTAGGTGATTTTCGTGCCTTTGATACGATGTTAGAAGTGGTTGTACTCTTTATTGCTGGGCTTGGTGTTTATACTCTAACAAAGCTTAAGCCAAAAAAGGAGGCGCCAACAAATGAAGATTAATGATGTAATACTTCGCACTGTGACGAAGGCGGTTGTCTTTATTATTTTAACGCTAGGCGTGTATTTATTTTTTGCAGGGCATCATGCCCCAGGTGGCGGCTTTATTGGTGGGCTTGTACTTGCCTCAGGGATTGTACTGCTGTATCTCGCTTATGATATTGAAACAGTACACCGCGGTGTGCCTTTTAACTTTAAAAAGGTAGCTGCAGTGGGTGTACTCTTAGCAACAGGTACAGGCATTGGCTCTATATTTTTTGATGTACCCTTTTTAACGCAAAAAGGTATCTATCTTAATGTGCCTATTTTAGGCGAAACATCCTTTTCGACAGTTACGTTGTTTGAAGCTGGTGTAGCGCTTACTGTAGTAGGTACTGTTGTTACGATTATTTTAAGTATTAGTGAAGAGGAGGAAGAATAAATATGGAAACCTTAATGCTCGTATTAATTGGCATCCTTGTTAGTGTGGCGACCTATTTAGTTCTTTCTCGCCAAATGTTAAAAGTGATTTTAGGTACAGCAATTTTATCGCATGCTGCCCATTTACTAATTCTTACGTTAGGTGGTTTAAAAAAAGGCAACGTGCCTTTAATAGAGGAGTCACCAGGTCCTTACACAGATGCTTTGCCACAAGCATTAATCTTAACAGCTATTGTGATTAGCTTTGCGGTAACAGCCTTTGTATTGGTACTGGCATACCGCACCTATATTACCAATGGTACAGACGACTTTCAGGCATTGCGAGGTAAGGTAGATGAATAATATGATTGTTTTTCCGTTGATTTTACCTGTAATGACCGCAATTTTATTAGTGTTCTTTCGACATAATCTTATGCTACAACGTATCGTCAGTATTACTACAATGGCAACAGTGACGGTAATTAGTGCTGTGATGGTGTGGGCGGTTGTAGCAAAAGGCATTTTACGCTTAGATTTTAGTGGCTGGCAACCACCCTATGGCATTTTATTTGTGGCTGACTCTTTTGCGGCATTACTTGTATTTACCGCAAGTTTAGTCACTACAATTATTTTACTTTATGCTACATGTACGATTGGCGAAAAGCGTGAGCGCAACTTCTTTTATACATTTGTTTTATTAATGATTGCAGGCGTGAATGGCTCATTTTTAACGGGTGATATTTTTAACTTATTTGTATGTTTTGAGGTGATGTTACTTGCCTCTTATGTACTGATTACGCTTGGTGGAGAGCGCGTACAATTACGCGAATCCATTAAATATGTATTAATTAATGTTGTAGCATCGTGGCTATTTTTAGTGGCACTTGCCTATTTATATAGCACAATGGGTACACTTAATATGGCACATATTGCGCTACGTGTGACAGAGGCGGGGCAGGGACCATTGCTGACTACAGTGTCTCTTGTATTTTTACTCGTATTTGCATTGAAAGCAGGGCTACTACTGTTTCAATGGTTACCAGGCTCTTATAGTGCTCCTCCAACAGCTATTGCGGCATTGTTTGCGGCATTACTGACAAAGGTTGGGATTTATGCATTATACCGTACGTATACGTTGTTATTTACACATGACACGATGCCATACAAATTAATAGGTGTGATGGCTGTAATAACTATTGTAGCGGGTTGCCTAGGTGCACTGAGTGGGCGCGATGTCCGAACGATAGCAGTGTATAACGTATTAATTGGTGTAGGTTTTATTTTATTAGGTTTAGCGATTGGTACAGAGGTTGCCTTCCAAGGTGCAATTTATTATGTTATTCACGATATTATTGCTAAGGCATTTTTATTCCTTTGTGTTGGCACAATGATTTACTTAACAGGTGAAACTGTGATTGATAAAATGAGTGGCTTAATTCGTAACTATCCATTGTTTGGCTGGCTTTATTTTATTGTAATGTGTGCACTTGCGGGTATACCTCCACTAAGTGGCTTTGTAGGTAAGGTGTTAATTGGGCAGGCTGCCGTTGAGCAAGGGACGTATGTTTTATTAGCAGTAGGTTTTGGTTCTAGCATTATTGTACTGTATTCTCTACTGCGTATTTTTCTGTCTTCGTTTTTTGGCGAAACTATTATCCCTATTGGTGATGAGATGCCAATGCCAAAAACGGTTATCTTACCAATTGTTATGTTAGCAACCTTAACGATTATGTTAGGGGTAGGCGCAGAGTACATTGCAGTATATGTACAGGATGCGGCACATGTGCTCGCAAACCCAAGCATTTATATTGAGGCCGTGTTACCAGAAGCATTATGGAAGGAGTGAGGAGATGGCTGGTCAGTTTTTATTAAATCTATTTATCGCGCTACTTTGGGTGCTTTTACAAGATGAGATGCCGCCACGCTTCGCTACTTTTTTTACGGGTTTTATTGTGGGGATAGGTATTTTATATGTCTTACACCGTTTTTATGGTACGCAGTTTTATTTACGTCGTGTATTTGCGATTATTCAACTCATCTTTATTTTTAATTGGGAGTTATTAATGTCAAGTTATGTTGTGCTCAAACAAATCATGACACCCAAAATTAATATTACGCCTGGGATTTTTACGTATAAAACAGAGCTTGAAACAGATTGGGAAGTAACAACACTTGCCTTACTCCTTACATTAACGCCAGGCTCTGTAGTGATGGAGGTCACACCTGAGGGAGATATGTTTTATATTCATGCGATGGATATTGAGTCCTCTAAGGATGCTGTACTACGATCCATCGGAAAATTTGAACAAGCCATTATGGAGGTGACACGCAGTTGATTGAACAAATTCTTATGTTGTCACTCGCGCTCTTTAGCCTGTCGATTGCGATTACACTTTACCGTGTGATTGCAGGGCCATCCATGCCTGATAGAGCGATTGCTTTAGATACGATTGGTGTAAACCTATTATCAGCTATAGCGATTGTCTCAATTGTTTTAAAAACAAAAGCTTATTTAGAAGCCATTTTAATTTTAGGCATCCTGGCCTTCATTGGCACAATTGCGTTTACGAAATATATCGAAAGAGGTGTTGTCGTTGAACGTAAGTCAGATGATTGAGTGGGGTGCAGTTGGCTTAATCTTACTTAGTTCAATTATTAGTGTTATTAGTGCGCTAGGTATGATTAGATTACCAGATGTGTACACACGTTCACATGCGGCAACGAAAAGCTCGACATTATCCGTTTTAACATGCCTTTTAGGTGCATTTATTTACTTTTGGGTGCATGATGGATATATTAGCATTCGTTTAATTTTAGGTATTTTATTTGTATTCTTTACTGCACCTGTAGCAGGGCATTTAATTTGTCGTGCTGCGTATCGTTCTAAGGTGCCTTTAGGTAAAGGTTCTGGTGAAGACGAACTTCATGATGTGTTATTTCCAAAAAATAAACAATTATGATGTTTTGTGCATGACATATACGTGATATGTGTGTGTCATGTCACCTTTCTAGTAAGTAGACAATCTTAAAATTTGAAAATTTTGAAATCTTAGTGTATAGTTGATAGTAAGTTGTCACTAAGGCAATGCGGTGGACGCTAACATTATGTAAGCGCTATCGAATACATAAACAGGGGTGTTTTATAATGGCGAAAAAAGATAAAAAAGAATTAGAAAAAAAATTAGCTAAAAAAGCAGAGAAAAAGGCTGAAAAGAAAGCCGACAAAAAGAAAAAAGCTGCTAAAAAAGAAGCTAAAAAAGTAGAGAAAAAAGCTGCTAAAAAAGCTGACAAAAAGAAAAAAGCATCAAAAAAGAAATAATTGCTAAACAAAAAGCCTAGAGGCTCGTCCTCTAGGCTTTTTATTATGTGGTAATTACAGGTTGTGATTGGCGACGCTCAACACGCTTTACAAGAAAAATACTAATCTCATATAAAACAATCATAGGAATTAATACAAGTAGCTGACTAATAAAGTCAGGTGGTGTGATAAGAGCCGATACTAATGCCATGATGACATACGACCATTTTCGTATTTTCTTCATAGAAACAGAAGAAAGAATACCGATAGATGCTAAAAACAAAGTCACAATAGGAAGCTGAAATAGTAAGCCTAATGGAATGGTTGTCATTAATAAAAAGCGTACGTACTCGCCAGCTGTAATCATTAAGTCAAAATTAATTGCCCCTAGCTTCATTAAAAATGTAAAGCTAAGAGGGTTAACTACAAAATAACCAAAGGCAACGCCCGCAATAAATAAAAGAAACATAACGGGTGCATAGAGCCCTAAAAATTTTGTTTCATTTTCAAGTAGCCCAGGCTTTACAAAGCGCCAAATAAAATGAATTAAAAAAGGCAGTGATAAGCCGAGTGCTAAGGCTGCAGAAATTGATGTGTAAAATTTAATTACCTCAAGTGGGCCTAGCACCACAAGATTATAGCCGCGTGTAACGTAAGGAAACCAATAATTAATAGTAGCAAAAACAAAAATGAAAAAAGCGATAAAAACAATAACGCTTTTAATCAGTTGTTTACGTAAATCACTAATATGTTCATAAAGTGATTCGCCTATCTCTACGATAGGCGAATCTTCTTGTTTCTCTACTACGTCAGCTACTTCAACTTCTGTTGGAGGGCTAACTTCAAGCGTCGTTGTTTCAATATCCAATGGACTGATGTTGTCATTTTTATAAGGATCCATAGGAAAACCTCCTACGCATTATCAGATGGTTTTATCGTCTGATTTGTTTTCTTTCTTTTTTTCATCCTCATCGTCATCCATTAAGCCCTTAGTGGATTTTTTAAATTCTGCAAATGTTTTACCAACGGCACCACCAATTTCAGGTAGTTTTTTTGGTCCGAAAAGAATGAGTACAATGACTAAAATAATAATTAAGCCTGGAATGCCTATAGCTGCAGGACCCATGCTAATTCCTCCTTATACGAGCGAGCCGCCCGATTTACTGTATTTGATAATACCTTCTGCACAGCGATATGCTAGTGCACCTACTGTACCAGTAGGGTTATAGCCACTGTTATGTGCAAAGTTACCTGCGCCTACGACGAATAAATTTTCGGCATCCCAGTGCTGTAGGTAACTGTTTACTACACCATCTTCTGGTGTTTTACTCATAACCGTACCGCCTGTGTTGTGGGTTGATTGGTAAGGTACAATGTCATAATCCGTAATCGGACTAGCTTGCACAACTTCCTTTGCACCCATTTCTTTAGCGATTTTAGCGGCTTGTTCTGATACAAATTTGTGTAGCGCACGGTCTTGATCCGTAAAGTTGTACGTCATTTGCATTAACGGAAGCCCGTAAGCGTCTTTATACGTTTTGTCTAGGGATAAGAAGTTTTCTTTATGCGGCATTGATGCACCTTCTGCACCTACGCTTAATGTACGTGTGTAATAGTGCGTTGATTGCTTTTTAAATTCTGCACCCCATGAAGGTGTGTTGGGTAATGTAGGGTTTGTACCAATTGGACGCACTCCAGTTTGTGTTAAGGAAATAGAGCCACCATGGATAAAGTCTAAATTACTATGGTCAAAGTTATCACCGTTAAAGTCATCTACGGTCATACCTAATGCACCTGCGCCCATAAAAGTATTAAATTGTTCATCATAGAAGCCGGTTGCACCTGGCATAATTTGATAGCAATAGTTACGTCCTAACGTACCTTGACCTGTAGTAGGGTCATATTGTGTACCAATATCAGCAAGCATTAATAATTTTGCGTTATTAAAAACATAACTTGTTAGCACAACAACGTCTGCTGGCTGAATAAATTCTTCGCCAGAAATAATATCTACATAACGCACACCTGTAACTTTATTGCCTTCTTTTAGTACTTCAACTACATTTGAGTTGTTACGTACTTCAAAGTTACCTGTTTTAACAGCAGTCGGGATTACTGTAACCTCTGGTGAAGTTTTAGCCCCGTACTCACAGCCAAAGCGCTCACAGAAACCACAATATTGACAGGCGTTAATGCTCTCGCCATCAGGATTGGTATAGGCTTCGGATAAGTTAGCTGAAGGTAGCATAAATGGTGAAAGCTTTAACTTTTTAGCAGCGGTTTCAAAGCGCTCTAAAATTGGTGTTTTTTTCATGGCAGGCGTTGGGTAATCACTTGAGCGTTTACCTTGGAAGGGGTTACCTTTACTATCTCCAGATAGTCCTGCTGTTTTTTCGAACTTATCAAAATAAGGCTCGAGCTCATCATATGTTAAGCCCCAGTCTTGTAATAAATAATCAGCACTTAGCTTATTTGGACCATATTTTTTATCTGTCATTGTTTTGATTTCAAAATCATATGGTAAAAAGCGATAGGTTTGTCCATTCCAGTGTGTACCTGCCCCACCTAAGCCATCACCTAATAAAAATGAACCTAATTGACGCATAGGTAGTGCTTTCATATTGCGATTGTTACGGAATGTAATTGTTTCATTTGATAGATTTTGCATTAACTCATAACGGATAGCATAGCGGTACTCGTCGTGGACATTCATAAAGTCTGCCGTGCCACGATTTTTTCCTCGCTCTAAGCCAACGACTTTTAAGCCAGCCTTAGCGCACTCAGCGGCTACGATACCGCCTGTCCAACCAACACCAACCGTTACTACGTCAACCTTTGGTAATGTTTTAGCCATAATATAAACTCCCCCTCAATTAATTAGTGTTCGCCAAGCGCTTTTGGTTTGATTTTCTTGAAATCTTTAGATTCAATATCTGCAATATATGACATTTGGTGACCTGGGAAGCCTTTCATTTTCCAGCCTTCCATATTGTAGTTACCGCCATACATTGGATCAGAGTAAACGCCTTCAAGTGTAGCGCCACGTAACAATTTGAAGAAGAATGCGGCTGTCACACCAACCATCTTCACCTCATCTTTTTGTAAAGCTGTTAAGATTTGATCAATCTCTTTTGGCTCAATTTGCACAAATCTTTTTTTGAAGCGACTTTGTGCTTCTTGCTCCATTACTTGAATACCTTGCGTAAAAATTTGTGCACGGTTTAGACGTGATTGATAGCCTTGTGTTGGCGCACCAACATCAAATGGCCCTTGCATATATTCCTTAGCATTACTACCATACTGCCCAGCAAGTTGCCCATCAATAAAATAAGGTACACCTAATTCAATTGCACCAGGGCCAATATCATCTTTTGGGAAAATGCGCTCTGTTGCCTTAGCTAAGATGTTGAAATCCTCATCCTTAGTGAAAAACATACGACCACGATCTGGTGCACCATTATGTTTTTCGTCTTTATGGTCCGTAGAGGCTGTGTCTTTGGTAGAGCCTTTAGCATTGTAGCCAATTAAGCCACCAATCAGACCACCACCGACTAATGTGCCGGTTGCAATACCAGCCGTCTTTAAAAAATCACGACGAGATACATTTTTATTATCTGAACTCAATTAATATTCCCCCTCATAAACGTAATATAATATCCAAGCATTCTTTATAGTTACCACTGTTAATGTTAGGTAAAACAAAGTCTTTATTTAACGATAAGAGTTAATAATGATAATAAAATGATATGGTATAAAATGTTTAGTAGTTTGCATTGCTTGTGTGTGGCTGTTTTGTGAAGAAAGTGTGAAAGAGAAAACTATGCTTATAATGCTGTGACTTGTATAGTTTTTAGTGACTAATACCTAGTGAGGAAGTGGGTAAAATACAGAGTTCTTTGTATGTGATTTAGCATAATGGTATGATGGAGTAACTAGAAGTAAGGAGCGATTGCACAATGGAAATTACACAATTTGCAGTAGAGGAAATTAAAGATCCAACAAATATTATTGAAGGAGAACGCTACGAATTTTTATTTGATGTGGCTATTGATGAGGAAGACGAATTATACTCAGCAGCTGGCATCGAAATTCGTGCTATTATTGGTAAAATCAATGATGAAGTACGTATGTTAAACTACTTTATTATTGAAAAGGGTGCAAACGAGTATTTAG
Organism: Lysinibacillus sp. BF-4; assembly: GCF_000743635.1. Taxonomy (NCBI): domain Bacteria; kingdom Bacillati; phylum Bacillota; class Bacilli; order Caryophanales; family Bacillaceae; genus Lysinibacillus; species Lysinibacillus sp. BF-4. Next base: position 21,369 of record NZ_JPUW01000025.1, read on the forward strand.
ATTTTGCGCTAGATGAAGATGAAGAACAAATGTTTATTGATTTTTGTAAAGAAGAATTAGCTAAATAAAAAAGAGGGGCTATATAGCTCCTCTTTTTTTGTTTATGAAATTAATGATTTTACTACAGTAGACATTGTTTTGCCGTCAGTTTTACCAGCGAGCAGTGGTTTAGCGATTTTCATTGCATCACCCATAGCCATGCCACTTACAACACCATTGTCAATTAGTAATTGTTTTACTTCGTCTTGTGACAATTGTTCAGGTAAAAAGCTTTCAAGTAATTTTAGTTTAGCTTGTTCCTGTTCAATTAAATCGGCACGCTCTGCTTTTTCCGCACCTTCAAGAGCTTGGTGAGTTTGTTTGATTTCGCGGTTCACAATTTCAGTTTCTTGTAGCGCTGTTAATGGTGAGCCTTGTTCTTTTTCTGCAAGATCTAACTGTGATTTTAATAATGTTAATACACCTTTTGTTAGGGTATCTTTGTCGCGCATAGCTTGTTTCAGTTGTTCAAATACGGTTGTTTTTAACATAATCAACTTCCTCTCTCTTAATTATTGTAAAATGGAAGTAGGGAATCATGCAAATATTAGGTGAGGTGAAAAAGATGGGGATATACGTAACGTCTATTAGTACAGCAGCATTATTTACGATTGGGATTTCAATTATTATTTTTATTCCATGGTTAATTTACACGTATCGCAAGTATGGCTTTTTATCATTTTCGAAGATGGCCATTACTTTTTCATTTATTTTTTATGCGATAGCTGCTTTGTTTTTAGTGTTATTGCCATTGCCAACAACACGCGATACATGTGCGATGCAGCCAGCAGATACGGTGCATTATAATTTGCATCTGTTTCAATTTATTGATGATATTTTATATAAGAGTGGCATTGTATTAAGTGAACCAGCCACTTGGCGTTTTATTATTAAACAACCAGCTTTTTATCAAGCTTTTTTTAACTTTTTATTATTACTGCCTTTAGGTGTATATTTACGCTACTTTTGGCAAAAACGTAAGTATGCATTTGGCGCGCTAGGCGTTGGCTTGTTAGTATCACTATTTTTCGAAATTACGCAGTATACAGGCATTTACGGTTTTTATAATTGTGCTTACCGTTTGTTTGATGTAGATGATTTATTACTAAATAGTACAGGCGCATTTGTCGGCTATTTAATTGGGCCTATCTTTTTATTATTATTGCCTACACACCAAGCCGTAGTGAAAAAAACAGAGGAGCTTGTAAAGCGTAATATTGTACAACCAGGCGCTACAATTTTAGCCTTATTAATTGATGTAATTACGGTAATGTTAGGAAGTACAGTTTTAGCGCTAATCTTACCAAACGCTTGGTATAGCAACTTTGTCGCAACAACTAGTATGCTTGTCTTACTATTTATTGTTGTGCCACTACTAGGTAAAGGTGCGACACTTGGAATGCGTTTTATGCGTTTCAGAATGACAGGTGCGGAGGGTGAGCAAGCATTAAAGCGCTCAACTTTACGTCGCTTCTTAGCAATTTACCTCACATATTTAATGTATGTCCTACTAGGTTTAATTAGTACCATGACAGCAGTAGAGCTGGATATGGATAGTATATTTTATGCGCCTTTTGTTTTTATTAATGTTGGGGTTTTACTTGTACTTGTCATACTAACCTTTATTATTATGATTCATGTACTGCGCGTGTGGTTGAGTAAGGGCAAACGACAGCTTTATATGGATAAATATGCTAATCTATATGCGACAAGACGTAACGAATAACGAAGGAGAGATTGGTTATGAAATACGTAATTATTGGCGGTGACGCAGCTGGTATGACAGCTGCTATGGAGATTGTACGTAATGATAAAAAGGCACAAATTACAACCTTAGAGCAGACAGAAATTTATTCGTATGGGCAATGTGGCTTACCTTATGTAGTGGATGGTCGCATTCCTTCGACAGATGATTTAATTGCTCGTAGTGTGCAAGTGTTTCGTGAAAAGTATGGTATTGATGCTCGCACGGGTCATAAAGTGACACATGTAGATGCAGGTAAACAAATCGTGTACGGCGAAGGATTTGAAGTACCTTACGATAAATTATTAATTGCAACAGGTGCAGCACCAATAATGCCAAAGTGGGATAATGCAACATTAGCTGGTATCCATACGATTAAAACGATTCCACAAATGCATGATTTATTGCGAGATGCTACAGAAGCTAAAAAAGTTGCTGTAATTGGTGGCGGCTATATTGGCTTAGAGATGGCAGAGGTGTTAAAAGAAGCAGGTAAGGACGTATGCATCATTCAGCGTGGTGCACAGCTGGCTAAAATGCTTGATGCGGATATGGTGCACCATGTGCATGAGCAGGCAATGCAACATGATGTAGCTGTTTACCTTGATACGGCTGTAACAGGCTTTAACGGTGAGGTAAAAGTAGAGGCTGTCGTGACTAATAAGGGAACGATTGAAGCAGACCTTGTAATAGTAGCAGTTGGTGTTAAACCAAGTACAGATTTTTTAGCTGATACAGCTATACTGCGTTTAAAAAATGGCGCAATTGTCGTTGATCCACACATGGCAACTTCAGTTGAAAATATTTATGCAGCAGGTGATTGTGCTACGCATTTTAATCGTGTTAAGCAGTCGGCGGATTATGTACCACTTGGCACAACAGCCAATAAGCAAGGACGTATTGCAGGTTTGTCGATGGCGGGTAAATTTGTTCGTTTTAAAGGCATCACAGGCACTTCGATTTTAAAATTTTTTGACCTTGCGATTGCAACAACAGGGCTAAATGAAGTAAGTGCTCAGCAGTTAAACCGTAGTTACCATGTTTATGAGCTAACAGCTAATCATATCGCGGGCTATTACCCAGAACCTAAGCCATTATTTATAAAGGTACTAGTAGAAAAGAAAACAGAACGATTACTCGGTGCACAAATTATTGGAGAAGCGGGCGTAGACAAACGCATTGATGTTTTTGCCACAGCATTAATGCAGGAGTTAACGCTACGCGACTTATTGGATTTAGACTTAGCTTATGCGCCACCGTTTAATGGCGTATGGGATGCCTTACAACAACTTGCTAAGCGTAATGTACCCGTATAATCTTATAAAGCTCGTTAAGCACATATGTGTTTAGCGAGTTTTATTTTTTGTTAAGGTTTTTGTAAGTTTGGGGGAAAGGTGCTGTAAGTTTGGCTTGGTATAGTTAAGTCACTAAAGAAAAGCAGAAGGGTGAATGATTATGAAGCCATTAGTGCAAGTAAGCGGAGTTAATAAAATTTATGGTAAGGGCGCACAAACATTTGAAGCGCTTAAAAATATTACATTTCAAGTAGAGGAAGGCGAGTTTGTTGGGGTTATGGGGCCATCTGGCGCTGGTAAGTCCACATTACTTAACGTCCTTGCTACTATTGATGCCCCGTCTTCAGGTGATATTTTAATTGGTGATGATAACGTTGCAAAAATGAAGGACAAAGCACTCGCAGATTTTAGACGTGATAATTTAGGATTTATTTTTCAAGATTATAACTTACTAGACTCTTTAACAGTACGCGAAAATATTGTACTCCCTTTAGCCATTGCTAAAGTGCCAACGAAGGAAATTAATGTACGTGTGGATAAAATTGCGACAACATTTGGCATTAGTGAATTATTAAATAAATATCCTTATCAAATTTCAGGTGGGCAAAAGCAACGTACTGCTTCATCACGTGCACTTGTAACACAACCAAAAATTATTTTTGCGGATGAACCAACAGGTGCGCTCGACTCTAAATCAGCAACGGATTTACTAGAGAGTTTGAGCGATTTAAATGAAACACAAAATGCTACGATTATGATGGTAACGCATGATGCTTTTGCGGCAAGCTTTTGCCAGCGCATTATTTTTATTCAAGACGGCACACTATCTAAGGAAATTCATCGCGGGGCAAAAACACGTAAGCAATTTTTTGAAGAAATCCTTCAGGTGCTCGCAGGCATTGGGGGCGATGTAAATGACGTTATTTAATTTAGCGCGCAAAAATTTACAGCGTAATTTCTCCAGTTACTTTTTATATATTGCCTCAATGGTATTTAGTATTGTTATTTATTTTACCTTTGTGACGTTGAAGTATAATGATGACATTTCGGCATTAACAGGAACCTCACAAAAAATCTCAAGTATGATGAGTGCTTCATCCGTTATTTTATTATTCTTTATTGTAGTGTTTATTGCGTACTCTAACTCCTTCTTTATGAAGAAACGTAAAAAAGAAGTGGCGCTGTACTCTTTACTAGGCGTACGTAAACAACAAATTGGCTTAATGTTATTTTTCGAAAACTTATTTATTGGTCTCGTATCATTAGTTGCGGGGATTGCAATTGGCTTTTTAATGTCTAAAGTGTTACTAACGATTTTAGTACGTTTAATGGGCTATAGTTTAACAGCGGGCTTTGTATTTTCAAGTGAAGCGGTTATTAATACAGTAATAGTTTTTTTAATTTTATTTATTTTTACTTCATTACAAGGTTACCGTGTAATTTATCAGTTTAAACTGATTGATTTATTTCATGCAGAAAAGCAAGGGGAGGCGATGCCAAAAGCATCTATCCTGTCAGCAATTATTGGTGTGCTAAGTGTGAGTGCTGGTTACTATTTAGCACTTGAAGACATTATGACTAGCATGTGGTGGCGTATTTTATCAATTGCGATGCCTATTGTTATTATTGGTTTAACAGTCTTTGGTACGTATTTATTATTCCATAGTGTAAGTGTCTTTGCACTACAAGCAATGAAAAAAATGCATAGCTTTTCATGGAAGGGCTTAAATCTTATTACAACATCACAGCTTTTATATCGTATCCGTGGTAATGCTAAATCGCTAACGGTTATTGCGGTATTAAGTGCTACTACGATTACAGCGGGTGGCGCCGTATTTGGTCTATATTACAATATTGATAAAAGTATCAATGATAATACACCGGTTACATTTATGTGGGAGGGCGAGCCGCTAGAAGTACCGCAAGTGAATACGCACCATACGTTAGCGACTAAATTAGTAACCTTTACACATAACGAAAGTGAACGTCAGTATCAAGTGTTACCGTTAGCAACTTACAATGAGCTAGCACAGGAGCAAGGCAAGGCAAAAATTACAACAATGGCGACAAACGAAGGCGTATTATTAGATCCTTATTATGATGAGCGTTTTTCAGATAAGTTAACAGGTGCTGATTTTACAGCCAATGTACCACTTCATCTTACAAGTCAGGAAACTTATGCTGTAACAAATATGATGACAACAGGTCCTATGATTATTGTAAATGAGCAAACGTATGAGGCACTTGAAGGCGAGGCAACAACCTATCAAGCTTATACATTACAAGATGATGCAGATGGTCTAGCGATTTCACGTGAGCTTGACTCACAATTAACAGAGGCACAACAAGACTTTACAAGTCAGCCAGCTGCTTACGAAGAAATTATGTCAGCGATGGGCGCAATGCTATTTGTAGGTAGCTTTTTAGGACTTGTTTTCTTAACAGCAACGGGCAGTATTATTTACTTTAAAATTGTTTCTGAAGCAGAGGCAGATAAGGATAAATACACGATTCTTTATAAAATTGGTGTAAATGATGCTCAAATGTTAAAAACGATTAGTGCACAAGTAGGTATTATTTTTGGTGCGCCACTAGCAGCAGGTTTACTGCACGCTACATTTGCGCTACTCGGTTTTTCGAACTTACTAGGTATGTCGATTACTAAACCAGTATTAGTTTGGATGGCTGCATATATTGCGATTTATGGGCTGTATTATATTTTTACAACACGTGCTTTTTATAAAATTGTTAAAAATGCGAGGGGGAATGCGTAGTGAAGAAATTAGTAGGATTGATGGTGTTTTTAGGCATCATTGTCATTGGTGGATTAGCTATACTGCGCTTTGTTGATTTTAATCAATTAGGTGCAGAAACGTATTATGTACAAATTGTAGATGATGGTAAGGTCGAAAAAACAACAATTGATACAGGCGAGGTTTTTGAAACTTACTGGTATAATGACTATAAAATTTTTGACGAAAAAGGGCAGTCACAAGTGGTTAATTTTTCTGCACAAAAAAACCTACGTCAAGGTGCTTATTTAAAAGTGTTTTATAAGGCAGATAAAGGTGTAACTTCTTATGAAGAAGTACAGGAAGCGGATGTACCAGCTAAAGCTAAGGAGCAAATGTAGTGTTTGCGCTTAAATTATTATTTGCTTCGACGGTAAACGGTACATGTATGATATTTGAAGAACGCATTATTATGGTACAGGCAAGTAATCCAAAGCAAGCAGAGCAAATGGTAAAACTCTATTTTGTAGCGGATAGCTACGAAAATGCCAATGGTGAGCAAAATATCGTTACGCTTGAGGCAGTGCTCGATTGTTTTGAGGTAGTTGATCAGCTGCCAGCGATGCATTTGGTGGAAGTTTATAGCCGCTATTTGATTTATGACGAACCAACTACAGTTGAACAAGTTATTAAATACTATAAATTAAACGCGTAAGGGGGAGCCCCTTACGCGTTTTTTGGTAGTGTAATATGAACGGTTGTGCCTTTATCTAAAGTAGAGGTTAACCATACTGCGCCGCCGTGCGCCTCGATAATATCGCGCGCAATAGCTGTCCCAAGCCCTGTGCCTGTTGTGTGCGCTGTATTAGTACCTCTATAATAACGTTCGAAAATATGGGTAAGCTCATCTTCTGCAATACCCTTACCATTATCCTGAATTGTAATATAAGCATCATTGTTCTTTGTTGTAATCGCAAGTGTGATGCTAATACTAGTGTCATTATGATGTATGGCGTTGTAAATAAAATTAAGCAATGCTCGTTCAATAAAATGACGGTCAATGGTACAAGTAATGTCGTCAACTTGTGCATCAAATTGTAAGTCATAGTTTTCAAATTGAGGTTCATTTAATAGCTCAATAAGCAGTTCGCGGCTAAAAGTAACAAGGTTAGTTGGTGCTAATTGAAGCGGCAACTGCTGGTTACGAAGGCGCATTGTTAAATTTAAATCATCTAATAGCTCACCCATATGACGTGATTGTTTTTCAATGACTTGTGCATAGGTTAGCATTTCATTTACACTGTCAGCTTCTTGCATAATTTCGGCATAGCCGCGGATGGAGGCAAGAGGCGTTTTCATATCATGTGAAATATTACTAATCCATTCTTCGCGCATTGTTTCGAGACGAAGGCGCTCTTGTTCGTGTGCGGCAAGCTCCTCAGACACATCATTAAGGTTTTGAAAAACTTCAGTATATAGCCCTTTTTTTGCGGGGATAGTAGAAAACTTACGATTTTTTAAGTGCTGAATTTGATTTAAAATCTGCGTCAATGGTTTCGTTAAGCTACGCCCAAAAAAGAACGCGATAATTATTGTAATAATAATATCGGCAATTAGCATATATAGCGCATATTGACTTAGTCCTTCTAAAATCTGCTTAATATTTAACGTAGCAATATAACGAAAGGTATCATGGTCTTTTATGCCAACAATGTAGCTGATGTTTTCCTTAGCGTACACATACGTAGTAATATCTGAGATTTGTTCGTACTTATACATGGAAATAAGGTCAATAGGTGCGTAGTGTTTAGGTAACTCTGGTGGCGCATGTACACTATCAATGACATCACCATTTTCATTTAAAAATTGTACATAAGCATCAGCTTGTTGTAGTGCATCTAGCCCTTCACGTGTAAGCACAGGTTTACCATCGACAATTTCAAATTTATGCTCAAAATTACGTGCAAAAAACTCAGGCGTATCTGTTAAGCTAGCCGAAAAATCCTTCTTACTTGTGATAAAGGCTGTGGCAAGTAAAATCATGACATTAACAATTAAAACAATGAAGACAATAATCACAACCGAAAGTAAAAAACGACCTGTTAACCGCCACTTCATTTATTTAGGCACGACTAATTTATAGCCGAGTCCTTTTATTGTTGTAATAAATGTAGGGTTAGAAGGGTCAGCCTCGATTTTTTCGCGTAGACGACGAATATGTACCATCACAGTATTATCGCCACCTAAAAAATCCTCACCCCATACATTTTCAAATAAAGTCTCTTTACTAACAATACGATTAGGATGACGTAAAAAAGTAGCGAGTAACCCTACTTCTTTTGCTGTTAGCTCTAGTAACTGCCCATCTTTATAAATTTCAGTATCGTCACTCATTGTAAAAGGTCCAACTTCTACTGCAGTTTGAGGTGTTGTTGTATACTCGGCTCGGCGTAGGTGCGCCTTAACGCGGTAAGCAACCTCCTTTGGACTAAATGGTTTAGAAATATAATCGTCACCGCCAATCGCAAGTCCGACTAATTTATCCACTTCATCCGTTTTAGCTGACATAAATAAAATTGGGATATGTGAGGTTTGTCTAATTGTTTTACAAAGCTCATAGCTTTCACCATCTGGCAGCATCACATCTAATAATGCAAGGTCAGGTTTTATAGTATGAAATAATTGTTCACCTTCGGCTAAGGTATGAGCAATAAAGATGTGATTAAGCCCTTCTTTATTAAGTGTTACACGTAATAATTGTGCAAGATCTAGCTCATCTTCTACAATTAAAATTTTTGGTTCATTCATAAACTTTATGCATCCTTTCTACGTCTAATGGGTATAGTTATATAATGAGGTTTAGAAGGGGTGTATGCAAATGAAAAAGCAATTAGCAGTCTTAGTAGCAAGTGCGGCATTACTTGCAGCATGTGGCGAGAAGGAAGAAAAGCCAAATGCAAAAGAACCAGAGGAAAAAGTAGATACTGAGCAACCAGCAGTAGAAGAGGGGGAACAACAAGTGGACGCAGCATTTGCGATTTATGAAGGCGAAATTGTTAAAGTCAACGGAACTTCTTTAGAGGACATGTCATTAGAGCTGAAGCAAATAAATAGTGATGAGCCAATTCACATTAAAGCACAGCCTAAAACACTACTTTTTGAAAATGGTGGTGAGGCACTAAAATTTGAGGATCTTAAAGAAGGCGACCGTATTCATGCGTATATGGATAGTAAAAAACCGGTAGTAATGATTTACCCACCACAATATACGGCTGATGTGATTACGGTGCAAAAAGCTGATGAGCCAAACGGCATTGACGTTGCGAAATATAACGACAAACTTGAGAACGATACAAATACCTTAAAGCTGAATGAAAGCGAAGATACAAAAATTACAGACGAAGCAGGCGAGGTTTTAACTTGGGACGATGTTAAAGGTGCCAATGCAGTTGTATTTTACGGTGCAACAACGCGTAGTATCCCTGCGCAAACGACACCCGATAAAATTGTTGTTTTAAAAACAACATTACAGCAATAAAATGTAAGGGCCATAATTGTTGCGAAAACAGCAGTTATGGCTTTTTTTCTTTGCTATAGTATAGCTAGGGGGGTGGCCGTTATGTTATTGCCTATTGATGAACAGTTACATAAACAATATAAAATGATGGACCCGCCATCATTAGAGCGTGCTATGGCGATAATTGCTGAGCATGATACGCCAGCAGATGTACGCGCAATTATGGGGCGTACATTGTTACCGCAACAATTTTTAATTGAGGAAGAAGAAACAGCTAACGCTATTTTTTCGGAGGCACGTAAATATTGGGGGCGTATACCAGATAGTTTGCATGAGCGTTTTTTGGCGCAACATATCCAAGTGGATAAGCTACATACGCAACTCGACAATTTTTTTTACTCTCAACAAGGTAAGGAGCAATTTTTAACTTATTTGCGTCAACATAATGCGATGACTTTGCCTCAACTCTTACAATTACTTATTCAGCGTACTATAGATATAGGGGATGATATTGCCCTTAAACAAATTTATTTATATCCCATTGATGCAAGGTATATGGTGCACTTTATTTATCAGCAAGACGAATTATTTTGGTATGAGCTATTTTGTAAAAAAGTTTATTCTTTATGTATTCATGAGCCAATTGATTTAGTACCTAAACTTTTGCAGTTGGCCAAACATTTCGAGCAAGCGGTAAAAATAAGTTATGCACATGTGGATAACTTAGATGTACACTATGAGCAACGTATGCAACAACTGATTTTATTTGTAACAAACTATAATCCACCATCAGCAAGTTTGAAACAATTAGATTTATATTATATTTTTTTGTTGGCACGTCGTAAAAAGTATAATGGTGAACATATCATTTATAAAATTAAAGAAATCCGTGCATGGGACCAAGGTGACCATGTGTTAACAAAAACAGAGAAAGTTGCGCTGCGTTATGTATTATTTACTGTACATGCGCTACGTGAGGAGTATGGCAAAGTTATTAGCAATGCTCATTATTTATTGAATGATGAGTGTTTAAATAATTATGCGATTAAAATTATGTTGAGCTATGAGGATGTATTACCTGCTTTTCCTGCAAATGAGCAAACATTGATTAAAAATTATCACCAAAACTATATGGAACAACTTTATTATTATTATTTAGAGGCGCTAGTGGCACTTAAAAAATATAAAGAGGCGCTTCATATTATTAAAAGTGACCCATTAGCAAGCTGTATGATTGTACAAGATATTGTTACTAATCAAGCTGACAATGAAGCTTTTGATGCACGTATGCAAACGATTAAAAATCAAATGCTAGATGAAGCAACAAAACACCAAACACTACACTTTTTAACACAGCTCATTGCAATATTTGAAGCAACCACATATAAGGGATTGGCGAGACGTTTAAAGGTCGCGTATGAAAAAATAAAGGAGGCTCCGCTTAATTAAGCGTAGAGCCTCCTTTTTATGGCAAGTATTTGCCGTCTGTAACATGTTCACTATTTTCTAAAATGAATGCGGAGATGACTTTTGTTTTTTTATCATAATGATAGTAATACATATACGTAGGCTCATCTTTAAAACGCACGCGCATATAATATTTTTTTTCGTCATTACGGTAGGTCATCATTTTACGTTCGATTTTATCTGTATAACCTTGTTCTTGTAAATAATGATTTACATGGTCAGCCGCATTCTTTTTTTCGAAGAACATGGAGAAAAATAGCACACTGAGTACAATCATAAAAATTAGCACAGCGCCTACAATGAGTAGCCCACGTTTTTTTGTTCAATTTGCTTCACTCCTACTTTATCGCTACCTCTAGTATACGTTGTGAAATGAATGTAAGCGTATCCGAAAAAGTACAAAGTGATGGCATTACACCAAAATACGATTGGCTTCAAATTGTGCAATCTCTTCTGTTGTGTAGCCAAGAGATTGTAAAATTTCGGTTGTATGTTCACCTAATTTAGCACCAATATGTTTGTAGACGGGTGGTGAACTCGAAAATTTGAAGGCTGAAGCAATTTGTTTTTGTGTACCGTTTTCTGATGGTACTTCAGCGACCATTTGGCGTGCTTTTATTTGTGGGTGCTCACATGCTTCATCAAAAGTTAGCACAGGCTCTACACAACCATGGAAATCATCATTAAAAACGGTTAGCCATTGGTCAAAGGTTTTAGTTAAGAAAGCATCATGAATGGCTTCTTTAAAACGTTTTTGTGTATATGGTGAGTCATTAAAGGTGCTATCAATTAACTCAGGGATGTCGAGTGCCTCACACAAAAGTTTACGGAACTGTGGCTCTAAGCTTCCTACTGAAAAGTAGCGACCATCTTTTGTTTTATAATAATCATAAAAAGTACCGCCATTTAAAATTTCGGCTTCAGGCTTTGCGACATGACCACTGCCAAAGTAGGTAGCGCCTGCAAGTAAATTTAATGAAAATACAGCGTCTGTCATACTTACATCAATAAATTGTCCTTCACCTGTTTTTTCGCGGTGTAGCGCTGCAGCTAATACCCCTATTGCTGCATGCATCGTACCGCCAGCCATGTCCGCAATTTGTACCCCCATTGCGACAGGCTTTTTATTTTGGTGGCGCGAGTAGTCGAGTACACCCGCGACGGATAAATAGTTATTGTCATGACCAGGGCGATTGCTAAAAGGCCCTGTTTGACCATAGCCTGTAATCGCACAATAAATTAATTTTGGATTGACCTGTTTAAGTGTTTCGTAATCAATACCTAAGCGTTGCATAACACCAGGTCTAAACCCCTCAATTACAATGTCATACTCAGCTACGAGTTCCTTAATAATTTTAGTAGCCTCAGGTGTTTTTAAATTTAAAGTTAATGAGCGTTTAGAGCGATTAACATGCTGATGAATATAGGATTCGCGCTCCTCATCATACGGCGGCATAATGCGCATTAAGTCTACACGTTTTGAAGATTCGATGTGAATCACATCAGCGCCTAAATCTGCGAAAATCATGGTTGCCATTGGTCCAGGTAATAGTGTCGAGAAATCTAAAATTTTTAAACCGTTTAAAATACCCAATCTCCTCACCCCATCTGTGAAAGTAGTATCTGTATTAATACAGATTAAAAATGATTTAACAGTAGTATAACAGAGTGTGGCTGTAAAAGTACACGCAATTTTAATGATTTTTGCGCCACTTCGCTGATACAATAAAGATATATAGATTATCCCTTTTAGTTATGCAATAATGGGAGGATATATCCAAAAATTGACGGAATTAACAACATATAAGCCGTAGAGAGGGCTAGCGTGATGAAGGAAGTAGAAAAGAAAAAAATAAAATTAAAGTATTTGTTGTCAGGATTAATGCTGTTAGGTTTTTTGGTTATTATTTCCTTTGGTTTACTTAGCGGTTATAAAGTAATTAAAGCATCATTACTAGAAGAAGCTTTAGATAATAATGAAGCGTATGCCAAAAAATTAGCGCGTACAGCAGATCAATTCTTAACAGACTCTCAAGATACATTAGCCTATAGTGCTGATATTATTGAAAAAAATTTAGCTGATGGTAGTGTGTTAGGTGAAGAAACACGTCGTTTGCAAGAGCAAGCGAATTCTTTTAACTCAGCTGCTGTAGTAGATACTAATCGTAAAGTATTAGCTGTATCTCCAAAGACAGTAAACGTAAAAGACAAGGTGCTTGATTCGTCTGGCGCACGTGAAGCTAACCGCGCACAGCGACCTAATATTACGAACCCATACATTACAATTACCGGTAAACTTGTCGTATTTATTTCACATCCTTTGTTTGATGCCAATCATATTTACCAAGGGCTAGTGGCAGGGACATTGTATTTACAAGATCATAATGCTTTTTATGATATTTTAGGTAAGCATCCCTATGATGATGAGTCTTTTGTTTATGTTATTGATAAGGAAGGCGAAATTATTTTTCACCGTGATATTGAACATGTAGGTGAAAAAGTTGACGCTGAAATTATTAAGCAAATTAAAGATAAAGATGTTGGGGCGTTTCGTTTTACAGATGTAGACAAGCAGCGTTTTGTAGCAGGCTATAGTAAATTAGAGACAGCTGATTGGTATATTATTTTACAACGTCCACATGAGCTAGTAGAAGCACCAGCAAAGTGGGTAGTACAGCGTATTGGTTTAACAACTACACCTGTATTTATTTTAATGATTTTAATTACACTTTATGCAACACTTCGTATTGTACGCCCGATTCATTTATTAGCGGAGTACACTGAAGAAAGCCTTGTCTCTAAAAATGTAGAGAAATTAAAAAATGTACCTAGTTTTTATGATGAGGCACAGTCACTTAAACGCTCATTAGTACGCACGCTATCGTCATTACAAAGTCAAGTGGAGTTCTTTCAAAACCAAGCAGTAATTGACCCACTAACAGGGCTAACAAATCGTCGCACAATGGATGAGGTGCTAGGTAACTGGCATAAAAACGAAATTGATTACGCAATTATTATGTTAGACTTAGATCATTTTAAACGTGTAAATGATACATATGGACATGCAGTAGGTGACCAAGTATTACAGTATCTCGCACAAAAAATTAAAAACCATGCACGCACGCAAGATGTTTGTTGTCGTTATGGTGGTGAAGAATTTATTATTTTATTACCACATACACCGCTTGAAGAGGCTTATGGTGTAGCCGAAAGTCTACGTGAAGACTTAGCTAAGACGGTTAGCCCGTGCGGTGATATTATTACGATGTCAGCAGGCGTTGCCGAAATGAGTGAGCGAGCGCCAGAGCCAGCTAATGTTATTGAGCTAGCTGACCAAGCATTGTATCGTGCTAAGGAAACAGGACGCAATCGCACGTGTACATCAAGGGATGAGTGCTAAAGAAATCGAGGGGTGCCAACGTGCATCTCTCGATTTTTTACTATAAATTTGTGAGAAAAGACCGATAGAAAGCATAGAAGTATATTTATTGAGGAGGAGTTTTAGTGATTAATAAAAAAGGTGGGCAGCGTGCATTACGTGCAACACTAGCGGCAACCCTTGTAACAAGTGGTGTTGTTTATACATTGCCCGTACAAGCCGCATCGTCACCGTTTTCCGATGTCCCTTACACACATACACATTTTGATAATATTATGGCGTTACAAGCACGCGGCGTTATTTCAGGCTATGGCGATGGTACATTTCGTCCTAATAAATATGTAACACGCGCACAAGCTTCAAAAATGTTAGCGATGGTACTTAACTTAGACACAGTCAACGTAAAAAATCCGAATTTTGCAGATGTCAGCTCACATGATGAGCATTATGGTGCTATTGCTGCTTTAGTTGAAGCAAATGTTATTTCAGGTTATGGCGATGGTAGTTTTCGTCCTAATGCCACATTAACACGCTCACAAATGGCAAAAATGCTCGTCAATGGTTTTAACTTTGAGGTTGCTTCAGCCGTGCAACCTGTATTTGAGGACGTTACTTCGACGACAAGTAATGCCGTACATATTCAAACATTGGTTGATTTAGGTATTACACGTGGTACAACACCGGTAACCTTTTCACCCTATAATAATGTAACACGCGGACAAATTTCGACATTTTTAATGAATGCGGAGCGTGCTAATCAACGAGTTAAAAAATATAAAATCACAGCGATTGAAGGCAATACGGTTTACATTAACGGAGTACCTTACCAAGCAAGCCGCCATCTTCAAAGTTTATTAAGTAGCCGTAATGCAGCTGTATTAAAGGATGCAACGATTGAAGCAAAATTTAGAGGTAAAGAAATTATTGATATTTCTAAGCTGACGATTAATGCAAGTGGCACATCACCCTCACGCATGTTAGTGCTAAGTGGTAATCATACACAGTTAAATGCTGATGTAGTAGTAAACGGTAATCATATTGTCTTCCGTGATATGACAATCCGAGGTACAGTGTTACTTAATGAAACAGTACGTCCACCACTTACGCACCATACACCATTTGTATCACGCTCGGTTATTACGGAGCGTAATTTTCAAGCAGGTAGCTTGGCTTCAGGTAATACGATTAATTGGGGAAACAGTAATTCTTCAGAGATGAAGGCCCAAAAAAATGTAGTGTTTGAAAATACAGAGGTACAAAAAATAATTGTGTCCCAAAATGCGACAAAAATTACAACAGACCGCGAGCTTAAACATATTGAGGTTATTGGTAATGTCGAACAAATCGAGCTACAAGGTGATGCGAATTACTTCCACGTTAACAATGATAAAAAGTTAACGATTTTTGGTGAGGGTATGATTAACCACCTGCAATATGACAGCTTATATGATTTACAAATTTATATTGATGGCACGGTTAATAAATTAGTGGTGGATAATAGCTTTGGTTGGATTGATTTAGATGAACATACGTATATTAATGAAGTGATTTTACCACCAGGTGAGTCGCCAAATAATATTTTTGATGATTATTTAGAGGACCATGGCAATATTACGGTGATTGAAGACAGTGATGGCAATCCTGTGGATAAAAACCCTGTGGAAAACCAAAAGCCTTCAGACCGTACACCACCTGTTATGAAAATTTTAGAGGTAACACCAGAGGGTACGAGTGCGACAGTTAATTTCCATACAAATGAAAACGGTACGTATTACTATATTGTACAAAAGAAAACAGAGGATATGAAGACGCCACCAGGGCGTGATTTTATTGAGCAGAAGCGCGGTAAATATGATGATATGGGCACAGGCTCTATGCGCGTTGGCGAAAATAAATTTACAGCAACAGGCTTAGCTGAAAAAGAAACATATGTCGTTTATATTTTAGGCGTTGATGGCGCAAAAAATGTATCACCTATTATTCAAAAAGAGTTTCAAATGAAAGACGCAACACCACCAAAGGTAAATAATTTAAAGGCAATCCCTATGCGTGGCGGTCAGCGTGCAGAGGTTTCCTTCTCACCAAGTGAAGATGGACAGTACTTTGTGTATTACCGCAAGTCCGTAGCTGGGCAACCTGCTGCAACTTTTGAAGAAATCGAAGCGAACGCACAAATTAAAAAGCGTACGCCAAAAGATAATGGTACGCAAGTTATTACAGAAATGATTTCAGGACTTAGTAACGAAACAGACTATGAAGTATATGTAGCTATGATTGACCTAGCGGATAATAAATCCGTTGAGCCACAAGCAATGACTACACTTACAACTTCAGAGTTAGATAATATCCCACCTTATATTTTAGGAGGAGAGTTGCGTCATAAGTCAGGTAATGTGTATGAGGTCGAAATTAGCGAGCCGCTTGACCCAGAGTCAGCGACAAAGATTGAAAACTATCGTTTAAAGGGTACGGCGATGGTCAATATCCCACAGCACGATAAAGATGGCGTGCTGCCAATGAAAGTAGAGTATGCGGACAAGGGTAATAAAGGATTATTAACCGTAACTGTACCTGCGACAACCGCATTAGTTAATGGCGATAATATTGTGCTCGATATTTCACCGCGAGTTAAGGATTTAGCGGACAATGAGTTCGAAAATATTAACAACATTCCAAAAGGTATTGAAAAGGCACGTAATCGTGCAGAGTATATTCATAACGACTTGATTAAGCCGACGTTAAAATTAAATAATATTATTGTTAATAATGATAATACTAAAGCAGAACTAGAATTTACCGCTAATAAAGCAGGTACGTACTACTATATGATTATGCCTGAAGGAATTAATTTTGATAAACGAGATATTAAACCTAAAGATTTTTATGCAGAGTTTACGAATGATAAAACTGATAAATTTATCGTAGACCCAAAAACGGGCGAAAAACTTTATTTATCAATGGAGGGTCCAAAGCCTGCGGAACGTGATAAACAAAAGGTTGATATTACAATCCCTAAAGAAAAACTCGATCCATTTAAAAGCTATTCGGTCTATATGATTTTACGAGACCGTTCAGGTAATCTTACCGAAATTCAAGAGATTTCATTAGTGGCAGATGCTAAGCCACCACTTGTGACTGTTATTCCAGAAGGGGACAAAAAAGTACGCCCAGACTTTGGCGACATCACGGCAACACTGCGTCTAAATAGTAATGAAAAGGGGCGTGTTCATTATATTTTACGTGAAGAAGGACCAGAGCTTCAAGATGTGACAGCTGCTTATATTCGCACAGCTGGCCGTGCAGCAGATATGCGTGAGGGTATGAATGATATTAAAATTACGGGGATGTTACCGCACCGTCACTATGTACTTTATGTAGCGGTAGAGGATACATTTGGTAATATTACGATGAAAGAGTCGACAGATTTAAATGAAGGCGAAGATAAGCCAAATGGTAAGGATATGAAATTTAAGTTCTTCTCAGATGGTACACGCCCGCACTTTATTATTCCGAAACTCTTTGATCAACCTGCTGTTGTTTTAGCGGGTAATGATGATGGTGTTACCTTCCGTGTCACGTTTAATGAATCGATTTATGGCAGTGACGGCTATTATCCCGATGAACTGCCGAAGTTCTTTGAAATTAAGGATGCTGAAGGTTTTGAAATTAAGGATGCTGAATGGTCCTTCTCTTCACTTATTAAGAAAAATGCTTTAGGTCAAGAAGAAGTAGATAAAGATGGCAATTTTGTATTAGAGAAACAGCCGTATGACTCGCGTGACCTCATCATTAAATTTAAGGAAGCACCAAAAAAAGATTTTGCTGTCGTAGTAAATAAAGAAATGGTAGATAATAAATTTGCGAAGTTACCATTTGCGGATGCTAATGAAGCTGTTTATAAATATCAAGATTCTAATTTACGTGTTTCTTATGCAGTATTACAAAATCAAAAGATTGTAGACAATATTGTAGACAATATTGCTACATCTAAAGAAATGACTGTGTTAGTGGAAGGTAAACGTCAAGGGAAATTCTTAAATCTTTACTATGTGGTTATCAACGACAAAGATGAAAATATTACACCAGACCATGTTAAAAATAATGAAAAGCCAGACGAAGTAAATGAAGAATTTGAAATTCATGGCAAGTCGGAGTTAGGTGATGTGGCAACAGAGCTACAGTTAACAGCGCCTAAGGATCAAGTATTTAAAGAAGGTCAGTGGATTTATATGGTAACAGAAGATGAATACGGTACGTTAATTATGCCAAAAACACCAACACAAATCACACGTGAAAAATAATAACCAAAAAACCATTTGAAACAATTGCGTTTCGAATGGTTTTTTAATGCGTAAATGAACCTCTTACGAACAATAGCGTTTTATAAAGTGAGGTGAGAGTGAGATGAAGGAACCGCTAGATTTATT
>NZ_JPUW01000026.1:0-39692 GCF_000743635.1 Lysinibacillus sp. BF-4
GTTGTGCGTTGCTTGTTTCAACAACTTTTATAGTATAGCATTTATCAACTATCGTTGTCAACACTTTATTTTTAAAAAGTTTTTTTGAAGAAACAACTTTTATATCTTACCACGCTACCAAACTCAAT
Organism: Lysinibacillus sp. BF-4; assembly: GCF_000743635.1. NCBI lineage: Bacteria > Bacillati > Bacillota > Bacilli > Caryophanales > Bacillaceae > Lysinibacillus > Lysinibacillus sp. BF-4. The sequence goes on from NZ_JPUW01000026.1 coordinate 129, forward strand.
GTCAACACTTTGTTTGATGTTTTATTTTGTTGGTGTGTCGTAAAGACAATTAATAATTTACCATGTATTTTGGTTGATTGCAATAGTTTTGTTTAAATAATATTAAATAAAAAACAAGGGGCGTAATAACCCCTTGTTTTCTAAGGTATTACTTAGTTGTATGACGCATTGTAGGGAATAATAATACATCACGGATTGATGGTGAATTAGTAAGTAACATAATTAAACGGTCAATACCAATACCTAAACCACCTGTTGGCGGCATACCGTACTCTAATGCTTCTACAAAGTCTTCATCCATATCATGCGCTTCATCATTACCCGCTTCTTTTTCAGCGAGCTGTGCCATGAAACGTTCGCGTTGGTCGATTGGGTCATTTAACTCTGTGAATGCATTTGCATGCTCACGACGTACGATAAATAACTCAAAGCGATCTGTAAAGCGCTCGTCTTCTGGGTTTTTCTTAGCTAATGGTGAAATCTCTACAGGATGACCAAAGATAAATGTAGGTTGTACTAATGTTTCTTCTACTTTTTGTTCGAAGAATTCATTAATTACATGACCAACACCTGTATGTGATGGTGCTAGCTCTACATTATGCTCTTTTGCTAAAGCTTTTGCCTCTTCAACTGTCATTTGCGTCCAGAAATCAACACCAGTTGCTTCTTTAACAGCATCAACCATATGTTGACGTTTCCAGCCAACACCTAAATGAATAACATCTTCGCCGTATGTTACATCCGTTGTACCAAGTACATCTTGTGCAACGTGCGCGATTAAGTTTTCTGTTAGGCTCATAATATCTTCATAATCTGCATATGCTTCATATAACTCAATCATCGTGAACTCAGGGTTATGTCGTGTTGATACACCCTCGTTACGGAAGACACGTCCGATTTCGTATACTTTTTCTAAGCCACCTACAATTAAACGCTTTAAGTGTAGCTCAATTGCGATACGCATATATAATTCCATGTCTAATGCATTATGGTGCGTAATAAACGGACGGGCCGCTGCGCCACCTGCAATTGTGTGTAACATTGGTGTTTCTACTTCTAAGAAGCCTGCGTTGTCTAAATAACGACGCATTGAACGAATGATTTGAGAGCGTTGGATAAATGTTGCTTTGCTATCCTCATTTGTCATTAAATCTAAATAACGTTGACGGTAACGTTGCTCAATATCTTGTAAACCATGGAACTTCTCAGGCATTGGACGTAATGCTTTAGTTAGGAACGTAAACTCTGTTGCTTTAACAGATAGCTCACCTACATTTGTACGGAAGACATTACCACGTACACCAACGATGTCGCCAAGGTCAGCTTGTTTGAATAATTCGTAGGCATCGTCGCCCACTGCATCTTTACGTACATAAATTTGAATTTGACCTGCTAAATCTTGAATATGTGCAAATCCTGCTTTACCTTTACCACGCTTCGTCATAATACGACCTGCGATAATAACTTCTTGTAGGTTTTCTTCTAATTGTTCTTTTGTTTGATCCGCAAATTGTTCACGCACTTGCTCTGATGAATGGGTACGTTCAAAGCGTCCGCCAAATGGGTCTAAACCATTTTCGCGAATTGTCGTCATCTTTTGACGTCTCACCAGTAGCTGATCATTTAATTCTTCATTGTTTGACACGAAATTCACTCCTCTTATTTTGTCCGCTCCAAGCAGTCCATAATGTACTCATTGTACACAATTTTTGGGTAGCGTTCACGTTTTTATTATTACGTCACAAAAAAGAGCTACTTCTATATAGAAGTAACTCCGCATTTTAGATAATAATTTGTTGCTCGCGCATTTCATACTCTTCTACTAATGAGTTAAGTAAACCGCGTAGTTCTGCTGCTGTTTCGGTTTGGTTAATTGCATTACGTGCCTTACCGTTACCGCGTACACCTTTTAAATACCATGAAGCATGCTTACGCATTTCGCGTACTGCTACTGTTTCGCCCTTTAATTGCATTAGGCGCTCAAAGTGTAGTAAACATACGTCGATTTTTTCGCGCACGCTTGGCTCTGGCATTAACTCGCCCGTCTCTAAATATTTAACCGTACGGTACATCATCCATGGGTTACCTAGCGCTGCACGTCCAATCATTACAGCATCTGCACCTGTGTGGTCTAGTAAACGTTTTGCATCTTGCGGTGTTTCGACATCACCATTACCGATGAATGGGATTTTAAGCTCCTTTTTTACATCGCGTAAAATATCCCAATTGGCCTTACCTTCATACATTTGTACACGCGTACGACCATGCATTGCTAAAGCTGAAACACCAGCGCGTTCTGCTGCTAGTGCATTTTCAATTGCATACACATGCTCATCATCCCAACCAATACGCATTTTAACACTAACAGGTTTATCAACAGCATCAACTACAGCTGCAACCATTTCGTAAATTTTATTAGGGTCAAGTAGTAAGCGGGCGCCAGCTTCACATTTAATAATTTTATTAACAGGGCAACCCATATTAATATCAATAATATCGGCTGTCGTATTTTTATCCACATACTTTGCCGCTTCGACTAATGTTGCTTTGTCACCACCAAAGATTTGTAAAGATAGTGGGTTTTCACGCTCATCAATATAAAGCATGCCTAGTGTTTTTTCGTTTTTATAAACAATACCTTTATCGCTAATCATCTCAGCGTACACAAGCCCTGCACCAAACTCTTTAACAGTTAAGCGAAAGGCTGAGTTACAAATACCAGCCATTGGGGCTAGTACGACTCGATTATCCATAACGATATCGGCAATTTGAAACGGTTTTTGTTCCATTTCAGTTCCTCCTTAATGTATTACAATTTATTTAAGCCATGACGGGATACTTTGTTGCTGTAAAACGTGACGAACGCCCTCAGTATTGGCATCCATCTGCATAACAATGTCACGCGCCTTCGTTAATTGCTCAGACTGCGTGGCTACAACATCAAACAGTGGGATTAATACAAACGCACGCTCATACATACGAGGGTGCGGCAAAATTAATCTTTCTGTGTTCATATTTTCGTTATTGTACAGCAAAATGTCAAGGTCAATGACGCGTGGTCCCCAGCGTATCGTTCGTACACGACCTAATTCATTTTCGATTGCTTGGCATACATCTAGCATAGCTAGCGGTGATAGCGCTGTTTTAACATGTACCGCAATATTTAAAAAGTCAGCTTGATCTGTAAAGCCAACTGCAGCTGTTTCATAAACAGCCGATACGGTCTCAATCGTTACTTGCTCAGCTAATAGACGCAATGCTAGGCGCAGGTTATCTTCGCGCTCACCAATGTTTGTGCCAATAGATAAGTATACATCATTCATCGCATCTCGCCTCGTGTAATTTGTACCGAAACTTCCTTATAATGACCCGCAATTGGTGGATCAGGTTTAATCAATTCGATTTCTACCCCTTTTACTAACGGAAAATCAGCTAAAATATGTGCTGCTAAGCCTTCTGCTAACGCTTCAATCAATTTAAAGGGCTCACCCTCAACAATTTCCTTACAAAGAGCATAGACCTCCGCATAGTTAACTGTCTTTGTTAAATCATCCGTCACACCAGAGGGCTGTAAATCCAAGCCTAGCTTTACTGATACACGAAAACGTTGGCCAATAGCTGTTTCTGCCGCTAATACACCATGATAACCATAAAACTGCATATCTTTAATATTAATATAATCCATTATTATGCCTCCTCAATTGTTTGCTTGCCTACTAATACATCTGTCATCTTCATCGCACGACGCATCGGCTCAATATCATGTAGGCGCATCATATGGCAACCTCTATCAATCCCATAAACAACTGTTGCCATCGTTCCTTCTAAGCGCTCTGCGGTTGGTAAGTCTAATACATTACCAATCATTGATTTGCGAGAAGTAGCTAATAACACAGGGTAACCCATTGCCACTAAATCGGGTAGGTGCTGCATCATCTTAATATTTTGTGCTGTTGTTTTACCAAAACCAATACCAGGGTCTAAAATAATATGGGCATCAGGCACGCCAGCCGCTCGTGCAATAGCTAAACTTTGTTGTAAGTCCTTATGCACTTCTAACCAAAAATATTTGTAATCCGTATTATCACGGTTATGCATTAAAATAATAGGCACGTTATACTGAGCGGCTACACTCGCCATACGAGCATCTGCTTTAGCACCCCATACATCATTAATCATATGCGCGCCCGCCTTAATTGCCGCTTCAGCAACATTTGCTTTATACGTATCAATCGAAATAACAGCATGCACTTCACGTACTAACGCTTCAATAACAGGCACTACACGTGCAATTTCTTCTTCTTCCGAAATTTCCACATGACCAGGGCGTGTTGACTCACCACCAACATCAATAATTTTTGCACCCTCTGCTACCATCTTTTTTGCTTGGGCCACTGCCTTTGCCACAGATGTATAGTTACCCCCATCAGAAAAGGAATCTGGTGTAACATTTAAAATACCCATAATAAAGGTTTCTTTTGTATAGTCGAGCGTAATACCATTAATCGTTAATGGCTTACGGTAATGTTCTAACATAATCGTTCCTCCAGTAATTGTTGATAAGCTGTGTATAACTGTTGATAAGTGCTACCTGTTGCACCCTCAAATAAAATACCATCCAGTGATTTGATTGGTACAAGCTCTTGTACTGCATTAGTAACAAAACATTCATCCGCTTGCTCAAGCGCCTGCTTCGTAAATTCGCCTTCAATCGTTGGCACGATATTCATAATAAGCTGGCGTGTAATACCACCTAGCGCTCCTGTTGCAAGAGATGGTGTATACACTTGACCATCTTTAACCCAAAAAATATTAGAAGTTACGCCTTCTACAATATGCCCTGCTTCATTTACAAAAAAGCCTTCCTCCTGAGCAAGTGAAGGTAACTCAAAGCGTGCTAATACATTATTGCCATAATGATGAGACTTGTAGCGCTCCTCCTGCTCTGGTGAGTTACGCACAGTGTGAAGCCAGCGCGCTGTTTTTTCGGTATGTGGTGTAGCAATGGCAAGTGGCTTAGCAAACATAATTACTGTTGGCGTAGTATATGCCTGTGGTCGCAACCCAACCTCATGCACACCAGCTGATACATTTAAACGAAAATAACCATCGACGCCACCAGCTAACTCAACAAGCTTAACAACAATATCTGCCACTTCACTCATGGTATAAGGCATGGTAATACGATACGTCGCTAGGGATTTTAATAAACGCGCATAGTGTAACTCTAAAAATAACGGCTTACCCTCATAAGTCCTAAATGTTTCGAAAAAGCCAAGCCCATATAAAAATCCGTGGTCAAAAGGTGAAATACGCAGCTCCTCTGCTGGCATATACTCACCGTTCATAAAGCAATACATACCTACACCTCCACATATGTGGTAATAAAGTTTTGGAGTAATGCCTTACCATGCTCTGTCATAATAGACTCAGGGTGATATTGTACCCCTTCAATTGGCAATGTTTTATGGCGTAGCCCCATAATTTCGCCTTCTGCTGTCCAAGCAGTTACCTCTAGGCAGTCGGGTAAAGTTGTTGGCTCAACAATAAGTGAGTGATAGCGTGTTACATTGAAAGGCGAAGGGATATTGTTATGCACACCCTTATCCACATGCTCAATAGGTGATGTTTTACCATGCATTAAACGTTTTGCACGTACCACATCACCACCAAATACTTGAGCAATAGCTTGATGCCCTAAGCACACACCAAAAATCGGTAACTTGCCTGCAAAATGTTCGATCACTTGTAAGCTAATGCCCGCCTCATTAGGTGTGCAAGGTCCTGGCGAAATCACAATCATGCTTGGCGCTAAATTTTCGATTTCAGCTACTGTAATTTCATCGTTACGCTTTACAACAAGCTCTGCACCTAGCTCTCCAAAGTACTGCACTAAATTAAAAGTAAATGAATCATAATTATCTATCATTAAAATCATCGCTGTTCCTCCGCTACTGCTTTTGCTTGCCACATTGCCTTGGCTTTATTTAAGGACTCTACATATTCACTCTCAGGATTAGAGTCAATCACAAGCCCCGCCCCAGCCTGAATATGTGCCATACCGTCTTTTACATACGCTGTACGAATGACAATATTAAATACCATATCACCTGTAAAGCCTAACCAACCAATTGAGCCTGTATATAAACCACGTTGTACAGGTTCAAGCTCCTCTATAATTTCCATAGTACGCACTTTAGGTGCACCTGTAATCGTACCTCCAGGGAACATCGCACGTAACACATCTGTATTTGTTTTATCCTCTGCCACTTGTGCACGCACATTCGAAACAAGGTGCATCACGTGAGAGTAACGCTCAACTACCATCAGCTCATTTACTTCAACTGTGCCATATTTTGCGATACGCCCTAAATCATTACGCTCTAAATCCACTAGCATGACATGCTCAGCACATTCCTTCACATCACCACGTAACTCTTGCTCATACTGTGCATCTTGCTCTGCTGTCACACCACGCGGACGCGTACCACCAATAGGGCGTGTCTCTACAATTTTGTCATTGCGCTCAATTAATAATTCAGGCGAGCCTGATACTACCGCAAAGTCTTTTGCTTGGATAAACGCCATATACGGCGAAGGATTAATCGCACGTAATGCTTCATACATAATAATTGGTGCTACTTGTAATGGGCGTGATTGACGTACAGATAAGTTAACTTGAAAAACATCACCCGCCGCAATATAAGCTTGTACTTGCTTCACTGCCTGCGCAAAATCTTCCTTACTAAAAGATACCTGTAAATCACTATCATCTAATACCACATCACTTGCTGCTTCTTTAGTAAAGCGTCTCGTCTGTAAACCAAGTATTGCTGCTTGCTCCCACGTCGCTTGCTGATTTGTAAGTGGCGCTAATGCCATAACATACGCTTGCTGTGTAGCTTTATCATAAACAGCCCACTCATCAAACAAATAAAAATACAGTGTAGGTGTTTGTAAATCATTTTCAGTTTGAAGCGGTAACTTTTCAATGGCGCGTGCATAGTCATAAGAAATAAAACCAATTGCCCCGCCTTGAAACAACGGTAAATCTTCTCGCTTCTCGCAGTGGTACTCATTCACCAACGCTTCTACTAGCGCTAGTGACTCACCTGTTCTGCTTTCTTCACGTCCATCACGCCAAACAATATGTATACCTGTTTCTGTTGCACGAATGGTTGCGAGTGGGTTAAGGCCAGCAATATGCATTGCACCATCTCGACCACTCTCTAAAAATATATGCGCTTGCTGTTGCAAGGCTTGTTGTTTATAGCTATAAAAAAACGCATCTTCTGTCATCTCAAATGCTGTTGCGTATAGTTGCTTCACTTAAAAATCCCCCTAAATTCAAATCTCCTTAATCTTAACGTGTTGTCGCGCCACTGTCACTTTCTGTGCATAAAAAAAGAGCAGCCTCAGCTGCTCGATAAAATTAATCAAATTGGTAAAGTGGTGTAGATAAGTAACGCTCACCGTTTGAAGGAACGATAGCTAATACGTTAGCATCCTTACCTAAACGTTTTGCTGTTTCAATTGCCGCATGGATAGCAGCACCTGAAGAAATCCCACATAAAATGCCTTCCTCACGCGCAGTTTGACGCGCTACATCAAATGATGTTTCGTTTTCCACTTGGAAGATAGACGTGTACACATTTGTATTTAATACTTCTGGTACAAAACCTGCACCAATACCTTGGATTTTGTGAGGGCCTGGCTTGCCTCCAGATAATACTGGCGAATCTTTTGGCTCCACAGCAATAATCTCAATGTTTGGGTATTTTTCTTTTAATACTTCGCCCGCGCCTGTGATCGTACCACCTGTACCAATACCTGCTACAAAGGCATCTAGTGTTACGCCGTCAAAGGCTTCAACAATTTCAGGACCTGTTGTTAAACGGTGTACCTCTGCATTCGCAGGGTTCGTAAATTGTTGAGGTAGGAAGTAGCCATGCTCTTTAGCAAGTTCTTCAGCTTTTTCGATTGCGCCTTTCATACCTGCTGGGCCTGGTGTTAACACTAAATCTGCACCATACGCGCGTAATAAATTACGACGCTCCATACTCATTGTCTCTGGCATAACTAAAATTGCTTTATAACCTTTAGCTGCCGCAATCATCGCTAAACCAATACCTGTGTTACCGCTTGTTGGCTCAATAATTGTGCCACCTGCTTTTAATGTGCCATCCTTCTCTGCTGCTTCAATCATTGCTAATGCTAAACGGTCTTTTACTGAGCTACCTGGGTTAAAATATTCTAGCTTCACATAAACATTACCTTCATTTTCAGCCGTTGCGTGTTGTAATTTTACGATCGGTGTGTGGCCAACTAACTCTGCTACTGAATTATATAATTTTGTCATTGTGCTATCTCCTTTTTTAATTCATAGTATATCAATTGGTTTTATTCTTCCAATCATATCAATATTGCCGTTTGCTGTCAACAAATCGCCTAGTAAAAAAATAGGCCAAGACGCGCTGTCTTAGCCTATTTTTTATTTTGTTTCACCGTAAAACCATTTCACATCAAACTCATCCCAAAATGATTCAGGTGCTACGGATTGTGTAAGTTGTTCAAGCGCTAGCTCTACTTGAACATGTGCTTTCATTTCTTTAAAGGTAAACGATTGCCCTGGTATGATTTCGACAACTTTCATAATACCGTAGTTGCCATCCTCCATTTTAACAGGCTCACTAAGTTCGCCTTCCTTAATGCCATCAATCGCATTAGCCAAGTTTTTGTCAAAGCCTTGTTGCGTCACCGTCACAAAACCAATATCGCCACCTAGATTTGCTGAGTTAGCATCAATCGATAGTTCACGTGCTAAAACCGAAAAATCTGAGCCATTACTTAACTCTTTTAATGCGGCGTCAGCCTTCGCCTTTGTATCTACTACAATTAAATTAGTGCGGTAGCTTGTTGGTACTTCATATAAGGATTTATTGTCCTCATAGTAAGAGGCAACTTCCTTATCATCAATAATAATATCCTTCGTTAATACTTTATTAAGCATAATATCCGTATATACTTTATTACGTAATTGCTCAATGGACATATTTTTTAAAATATTACTAAATTCTTCAGGTGTTGAGCGCATTAAAGCAAGCTCTAAATCAACCTCTTCAGGCTTTACATCAATTTTAAATTTCTTCGCTGCTTTTTTCATTACAACATCATTAACCATATCACGCAGCGTGTTACGACCATAATGCTCCTCCATCTCAAGCATCCAGTCTTGCCTTGTGATTTCAGTTTTATCAATCGTTGCTACTACTTCCTTGCCGCCCTCTTTATTGCCGTTGGGTATAAGCCAAGCGATAAACCACAATATGTTACCTAACAGCAAAATGCCAAATATAAGTAATGCCGGTTTTGCCTTTACGCGTAACTGTGAGAGTGGTTTACGCGCCATGTAGTAATCCTTCTAGTTCTTCTTTTGTAAAATCATACTTCTCAAGACAGAAGTGACACTGTGCCTCCGCACCACCATCTTCATCAATCATCGCTTGAATTTCTTCATTTCCTAAACCAGCAATTGCATCACTAAAACGCTCTTTTGAACATTGGCAAGTAAATGTAACAGGCATTTTGCTTAAAATCGTAACATTGTCTTCACCTAACACGGTTTGTAAAATTTCTTCAGGTGTTAAACCTTTTTCAATCATTTTTGATACAGGGTCAATAGAGCTAAGCTGTTTTTCGATGCGGTCAATTACCTCATCATCACAACCTGGCATTAACTGAATAATAAAGCCACCTGCCGCTAAAATTGTATTATCAGGATTAACTAATACACCTAAGCCTACTGAAGATGGTACTTGTTCTGACATTGCAAAGTAGTACGTAAAGTCTTCAGCAATCTCGCCTGAAACAATAGCCGTTTGACCACTAAACATATCGCGCAAACCTAAATCTTTAACAACTGTTAATGCACCTTGCGTACCTACACCAGCACGTACGTCTAGTTTTCCTTGCTCATTTAAATCAAAATGAACATGTGGGTTTGTTACAAAACCACGTACCTCACCTTTAGCATTGCTATCAATAACCATAGGACCGATTGGACCATCGCCCTCGATTTTAACAGTGATTTTTTCTTCACCTTTTAACATAGCGCCCATCATGACACCTGCTGTCATTGAACGACCTAATGCCGCTGATACTACTGGCCATGTTGCATGACGTCTTTGCGCCTCGCCCACTGTATCTGTTGTACGTACAGCAAAGGCACGTACCTTACCATCAAATGCTACTGCTCTTACTAAATAATCATTCATTTTATTATCCTCATTTCTGATTGCGTTCATAAATTATAGCTAAGCCCTTTAGTGTTAGAGCCTCGTCTACGATATCAATACTCGGTATATCATACGCTATTAAATTAGCTAAGCCACCTGTTGCAATAACACGTGGTGTTGTCGTCTCTTGTTGTTTTAATTGTGCCACGATACCCTCAACTTGACCAATGATGCCATAATAAACACCCGCTTGCATGGCCTCGATTGTTGTTTTACCTACAACCGAACGGGGTCGCTTTAATTCAATGCGCGGTAATCGCGCTGCTTGTGTGTAAAGTGCCTCAGTAGCAATAGAAATACCTGGTGCAATAACGCCACCCAAGTAATCCCCACGCTCATTTAAATAACAATACGTGGTTGCTGTGCCAAAATCAATAATGATAAGTGGCATACCCTTGTGCTCCTCAAGTGCGGCAACCGCATTCACAATACGGTCAGAGCCAACCTCTCGTGGGTTTTCGTATTTAATATTAAGCCCTGTTTTAACACCTGGTCCCACCACAAGTGGTGTTACAAGAAATAATTTTTTACACATTTGCTCAATCGTGGCTAAAATCGGTGGCACCACTGAGCATATAATAACACCTTCTACTTCATTTACGGAAATGTTTGCACTAGTAAAAAAGGATTGCACTAGCACCATGTATTCATCTTCCGTTTTACGTACATCTGTCTGCATACGCCAATGCTTCAAGATTTGTGTTTTACTATGCACAGCGATTTTGCAGTTGGTATTACCAATATCTATAACTACTTTCATTTGCCTCACCTGTCAAAATAATAACATACAGCAAAAAGAAGAGCATCTTTCAAATGAAAGATGCTCTCGTGCTTTATTTACGTTCTTCGTCAAAACCTTTTTGTAAACGGTCTGTTGTATCAACGTCACGTTGTAAATCTGCAGCTGTTGGGTCACCTTGCTCCCCAACGACTTCCTTATCAATAGCTACTGTTCCTTCTTTTTCAAGATGGATTTTAGTTGCTTCTGGAGCTGTAGGCTCCTCAACTACTGATGGCTCTGCAATACGTTCTGGTAATACACCTGTATCACGTAAACTTTCGATTTGTTGAGCGTCTAATGTTTCAACATCAAGTAATGTTTTGGCAATTAGCTCAAGTAAATCACGTTTTTCAGTAAGAATTTGTTTTGTACGCTCATATTGCTCTACAATCATTGCTTGCATTTCTTTATCAATCTCATAAGCAATTGAGTCTGAGTAATTTTGCTCAGAGTTAATGTCGCGTCCTAAGAACACATTACCACCCTGTGCCGAACCAAACTGCATTGGTCCAAGCTTGTCGCTCATACCATACTCTGTAACCATTGAGCGTGCGATACCTGTTGCACGTTGGAAGTCATTATGTGCGCCTGTTGATACTTCTCCGAAGATAATATCCTCTGCAACACGGCCACCAAGTAAACCGGCAATTTTATCTAATAGCTCTGGTTTTGTCATGAAGTAACGATCTTCCTTAGGAAGCATCACTGCATAACCACCAGCTTGACCACGTGGTACAATCGTTACTTTGTGTACTTTTTCGGCTTGATCAAGTGTTAAACCAACAACAACGTGACCAGCTTCGTGATAAGCTACAATGTTTCGTTCTTTTTCCGAAATTACTCGACTTGTTTTAGCAGGACCTGCAATGACACGGTCTGTTGCTTCATCAATATCGAACATATCGATTTTTTTCTTATTACGACGCGCTGCTACAAGTGCTGCTTCGTTTAATAAGTTTTCTAAGTCGGCTCCCGAGAACCCTGGCGTACGCTGTGCGATAGCGCCTAAATCTACTGAGTCTGATAAAGGTTTGTTGCGTGCGTGTACTTTAAGTACCGCTTCACGACCCTTAACATCTGGGCGACCTACTGTAATTTGACGGTCAAAACGACCTGGACGAAGTAAGGCTGGGTCTAAAATATCTGGTCGGTTAGTTGCAGCGATGATAATAATACCTTCATTTGCTCCGAAACCATCCATCTCAACTAGTAATTGGTTAAGTGTTTGCTCACGCTCATCGTGACCTCCACCAAGACCAGCACCACGTTGACGACCTACTGCATCAATTTCATCAATGAAAATGATACATGGCGCATTTTTCTTCGCGTTTTCGAATAAATCACGTACACGTGATGCACCAACACCCACGAACATCTCAACAAAGTCAGAACCTGAGATTGAGAAGAATGGTACGCCTGCTTCACCAGCTACTGCACGCGCTAGTAATGTCTTACCTGTACCTGGAGGACCTACTAATAGGATACCTTTAGGAATACGCGCACCAATTTCAGTGAATTTACGGTGATCTTTTAAGAAGTCTACAACTTCAATTAATTCTTGCTTTTCTTCATCTGCGCCCGCTACATCTGTAAAGCGAACTTTCTTTTTCTCATTATCGTATAATTTTGCTTTGCTTTTACCAAAGTTCATTACACGATTGCCGCCACCTTGTGACTGGCTTAATAGGAAGAAGAATAAGAAGATAATAACGATGAATGGAATAATCCCAAGTAGGAATTGTAACCAACCGCTCGTTTCTGGCGCTTGTAAATAAGCAATCTTTGTATTTTCTTCAACCGCTTTATCAATGCGGTCCATTAATGATTGGTTAGTGATTGGTAAGTTTACTACGAAACTTTCGTCCTTGTCATAACCTTTCATTTGACCTTTAACAACATACACTGACTTATCAGGCTGTATTGTTGCTTCTTCTACGTTACCTTTATCGAGCTGTGTGATAAATTCCTTGTAGTCTAATTCGTTTGTTGCGAGTTTATCACCTTTAAAGGTACCGAAAATAGCCATAAGCACTAAAAATATTAGTAAATAAATAATGGTATATCGAAATATTCGATTCATCCCGAGCCTCCTCATAAACATACAGAAAAACTATAAGTAAAATCTTAACATATCCTTAATTCATCATACAACGAAAAGCATTGACACGTACAACTTATGAGCCGTTTTTGGCTAAGTTGTCACCAATCTGCTTAAAATGAATATACTTCGCGTTTTAAAATGCCGATATAAGGTAAGTTACGATATTTTTCTGCGTAATCTAAACCATAGCCTACTACAAAACCATCAGGTACTTCAAAACCTACGATGTCTGCTTTTAAATCTACCTTACGACCAGATGGCTTGTCTAATAATGTAACGATTTTAATTGATTTTGCTTTGCGGTATTTAAATAAATCGACTAAATAGCTCAGTGTTAAACCACTATCAATGATATCCTCAATAATTAAAATATCGCGACCCTCAACACTTGTGTTTAAATCTTTAAGGATTTTTACTTCCCCAGAAGAAACTGTTGCGTTACCATAGCTTGTTACGTCCATAAAGTCTAGCTCCACATACGTGTCAAAGCGTTTCATTAGGTCTGTCATAAACGGCATTGCGCCTTTTAATACGCCAATTGCTAATGGGTAAGTGCCGCGGTACTCCTCTGTTAGTTCAGCGCCTAGTTCGCGTACACGCTCATCTAGTTGCTCCTCAGAAATAATTACTTTCTCAATATCATTTTGAATCATTAGTGATTCCTCCTCAAATTTTTCGCTTGCTTCAACTTCTTTACTTATTACACATAACATCATATCATCTGTACTTCGTCGCTGTTCGGAAAAGTGATAACTCATCCTCACACCACAAGCCCCAATTACCTCATCTCCACTTAGTAATATAGGAACATTATCTCGCTCGTGAGCTGGCACTTTGCAGTCAATAAAAAGGCGTGAAAGGCGTTTAGAACCCTTCATTCCTTGTAATATCATGCGGTCTCCTTGCAAACGTTGACGTATCAAAAAAGGTAGCTGAAGCTCTTGCGAATTAAAGTAATACCTTTTTGCTTCATAAGAGATGTCACGTGGCATTGTTACACATAAGCGTACACCATTTTCACAATAAAACCATTCATTAAATTGTAGTTTCTTATTTTTTTCATAGTTTTTTGGATTTTGCTGTTGAATATACAACATATGGTAAGCGCGATAGGCAATAAAGCCTCTAGGTAGGTTGCACTGCTTATTACCCGTCTCCGTATCCATAAGCTGTAGTAAATCAGCAACTAGCGCCTGGCTATTTGCCACAGGATGATGTTCATAAAGATAGCTTAATAGTAGTAAAACAACTCTTCTTTGTAAAGCGACGGGCTTCTTTTTAAATTCCAAAATTTCAATACAAAAGCTTTTAGCATCTTGTCGTAGGACAATTTCTTCAAAAAGCTGCGTTGCCTGTTGCTGTAAATAGACCTCATCCTCAGCTAGTTGAGTTGTAAATCGGGTAATATTTTGTGTGATTTTTGGATTTTCGCGTTGTAATAAAGGTACAACTTGGTGACGGATGCGATTGCGTAAATAATGTGTACTAGCGTTACTCGCATCCTCCCTAAAAGGCACGCCCTCTACTTCAGCGTAGGTATACAGTACCTCTTTTGAAAAAGTGAGCAGTGGACGAATAATCGTCATACCTGCTATCTCACGCTTCACTTTAATTCCTTGCATAGAGTGCGTTGTAGCATCCTGTGCCAAGGCCATTATTAAACTCTCTAATTGATCATCTGCATGATGTGCTGTTACAATTTTCGTGGCTCGTTGCTCATCAGCCACTTCACGTAAAAATTGATAACGTTGCTGACGACAAACTACCTGTGTATTACCACCCTTTGTTGCTAAAATATGAGGGATATTAATCGCATTCATAACAAATGGCAATTGATGTTGCTTGCAATAGGCTTCTACTAATGCAGCATCCCCTGCCGACTCCTCAGCTCTAAGCATATGATCCACATGCGCAACAATTAACGACTCACAAGGAAAATTTCGTAAGCAATCTAGCATCACCATAGAGTCCACACCACCTGATACAGCAAGAACAAGACGGTCATCTGCTTCAATTAGAGATTGTGCTTTTATCTGTTGAATAATTCGTTGCTTCATAGCGTTACTCCTATTAACTTTTATTCACTATCGTATCTACTTTACCATATTTTCAAATTGTGCTTGACTTAATACGCATTCGATTGTAATATTTAATTTGTTGTTTAAATGGCGGCGTAGCTCAGCTGGCTAGAGCGTACGGTTCATACCCGTAAGGTCGGGGGTTCGATCCCCTCTGCCGCCACCATAAACGGCCCCTTGGTCAAGCGGTTAAGACACCGCCCTTTCACGGCGGTAACACGGGTTCGAATCCCGTAGGGGTCATTTTATAAAGTAGTGATGAAATAATATTTCATCACTACTTTTTTTATATGGTAAAGGAGCGAATTTTATATGCACAACTGTGAAGGCTTTATCATACGAAATGATGATTATGATGCATACGTTTGTCTTTATTGTAATACATTTTTAGAAGCTGCTTGTACTGACCCTGAATGTTATTTTTGTGTAGAAAGACCACTACGTCCCTATACTAAAAAACAACATAAGGAAATTTTGCAAGAAATAGCAGCGGCTAAACACCTTAAAACAAACGAAGAAGAATGGGGAAAGTTCTTGGCTTCATTTGAAGACTAATTGATAAGGGTGAGATAAAATGAATCCTTTAACACGTTTATTTTTATTTACCGCACTGGGTTGGCTAATTATTATCATCTCTTTAAACCTACCCGTGCCAGCTATCATTCAGCTACTATTACTCGTTATAGGTATCGGTATTAGTTGCTATGCCTTAATTTTAATCGTGAAGCGCATGCTCAAAAACTAGAGGATAACACTCTAGTTTTTTTGTACAAAAAAAGAGCCTCACCTAAGTGAAACTCTCACGTATTTAAACACTCTTTTACGCTTAAAGCGCCAGCAAATTAACCGCGTCTTGCTCCACGGCCACCGCGTTTTGATTCTGTTGCACGTTTTAATGTTGTTAAACGCTCATCGCTGTCTTTTAAGAAGCGAGCCACTTTAGACTCGAAGTCTTCTTTTTGAGGGCGATTATTACGATCATTTGAACGATTATTGTTGTTGCGAGGACGTTGTGGACGCTCTGGGCGTTCCGCTTGAGGCTTCGCTTTACGAATTGATAAACCAATTTTACCGTCCGCTTCAACATTCATCACTTTGACCTCTACTGGGTCACCGACTTTAAGATGGTCGTTGATGTCTTTTACATAGTTATCAGCAACTTCACTGATATGTACGAGACCTGTTGAACCTCCTGGTAGTTCAACAAACGCGCCAAAATTTGTGATTCCTGTTACTTTACCTTCTACTTTGCTGCCTACTTCAATTGACATAAAAAAAATGCTCCTCCTTAAATTTTCAAAGACCCAATAGTTTGGGTCATATACTCAATTTATTTCTAACTATTACCTTCTATCATTATAGCCGACAATAAGGGTCTGTCAACAATAGCAACAATCACTTTGTGCTAGCATTTTCATCCTCAAGTGCATCTTCTGGCATAACAAATATAATTTCACCATCTTTAGACAATAAATATTCCTTGCGTAAAATCTTCGCAATATATTCATCATCCTCATATTGTGTAATCTGCATATTTAATAATTCCTGTTGTTTTTCTGCTTTAGATAAATTGGCATTTGCCTCATCAAGCATTGCCTGCTTATCATCTATCATAGAAGATTGATTAAATAATGTAGAGACCATCCATATAATCACAAGTGCTGGGATAGTAAAGTAGCGAATAAGACGACCTACAGTCGCTTTAAAATCTTTTTTATCTTGCTTCTTTATTTCTTTATCTTGCTTCTTTATTTGTTTTTGTTCTTCAATATATGGATTTTGCATTTTCGTAGTTTTACTTTTACGCTGTGGCATCTAATCCCCCTCCTATCTTAGACATACTTCTACGTAATGACTTTACCCAAAAAGTATATAACTAAAACGTTTTGCTTTTTATCGGCAAAAAAATACAATTTTACACATAAACTTCACTATTCTTCATCGTCAATAAAAGCACTGTCTACCTGTTCAAGTCGTTCTTCCTTTAAAATCGTAAACATGCCTGCCGCTTCATCTTTTTTAGCACTTGGCTGAAGGCGTTCTACGCGTGCTGTTACAATTTTTTGACCAAAGCGAATTTGTAACTCATCGCCTTCTTTTACCACAGTACCCGGCTTAGCCACCTTACCATTAATCGTAATACGTCCCTGTACAGCAACTTCCTTCGCTAAAGTACGACGCTTAATTAAGCGCGAAACTTTTAAATATTTATCTAAACGCATTATACTCTCTCCTTTTGTTTAGCTGACTGCCAATAGCTCTCAAGCTCCTCAGCTGTACTTTCTTTAATTGTTTTATTATTAGCGCGTGCACATGTTTCTACGTGCTTAAAACGACGCGCAAACTTCGCGTTCGCATGCACCATTGCCTCTTCAGGTGTCACGCCATAAAAACGTGCAATATTAACGAGTGTAAACAGTACATCGCCTAACTCATCAACACGCGTTGCCTGCGTGCCTGCTTGCGCCTCTACTTTAAATTCATTCATTTCTTCTTCAAACTTAGCCCATGCTCCGCTCACATCATCCCATGTAAAGCCATTTTTTGCGACAGCCTTTTGATAATTATACGATGTTTGTAGCGATGAGGTTGCGCGGTACTGCTCATCTAACAAGCTTGCTTGCTCATCCTTTTCACCAGCCTTGGCCTCTTGCCAAATTGCTGCAACGTCAGCTACATCATTTGCCTCGGCATCACCAAAGACGTGAGGATGACGTCTAATCATCTTTTGTGTTACCTCTTGTAATACATCCTCTAACGTAAAGTAACCCATGTCCTCGCCAATCTGAGCATTTAAGAACACTTGTAGTAGTACGTCGCCTAACTCCTCTGTCATCGCAAAGTCATCTTGCTCATCCACAGCCTGTAAATATTCGTGTACTTCTTCTAACATATATTTTTTTAGTGATTCATGTGTTTGTTCTCTATCCCAAGGACAGCCATCTGGACCACGTAATGTAGCAATGACTTCTCTAAACGTACGCCATTCTTTAGCACGTTGCAGTGCATCAACTACAGGTGGTACATATAATGTTGTGAGATTGTTTAATGTGGCAACGTGGTCAAGTTCATACAACGGGACTTGGACAAGTTGCTCCGCAGAAGAACCCGCTGCTGTAACAATCGTTACGATATGCTCAGCATCATACTTCTCTAATAGTTTAAGTTTCACTTCTGAAGCACTAAATGCATCGTACACTTGTGCAATGAGTACATGTTGTTGCATCTGTGCATCGTGAATCGTCATGCTCGTACCGTCTAATAACTGAAAGCCTTCAATTGGATCAATGCGTAATGCGCTAAAAATTGGGTCAAGAAAACTTTGACCACCTTCAATTTTCAGTTTGGTTTCTCCGCGTGTTTCAGCCTCAATTAATAGTTGTACGGTCATTTCGGCAACTAAAGGGTGACCTGGCACAGCATAAATTACATCCGTTTGCTTAGCAGCCGTTAATAAAGTAGCCGCAATTTCTTCATATACACCCTCAAAGCCAGCGTTTTTAATATAAACTTCATCAAATGAAGTAAAACTTACACCCTCTTGTTGCAATGCCTCAATAACGGGGTGATCTAATGTGCGTACATAACACGCCTTAATGTCTTTTAATTTACGATAAATCCCGATAGGCAGTTGCTCAAAATCACCAGCACCTAATCCTATGATTGTA
This sequence comes from Lysinibacillus sp. BF-4, assembly GCF_000743635.1. Classification (NCBI taxonomy): domain Bacteria; kingdom Bacillati; phylum Bacillota; class Bacilli; order Caryophanales; family Bacillaceae; genus Lysinibacillus; species Lysinibacillus sp. BF-4. Next base: position 19,052 of record NZ_JPUW01000026.1, read on the forward strand.
ATTGTATTCATTTTGCACCTACTTTTTTCGATTTAGCCAAAGTTGATACGTCGCAATACGACGACCAAATGGCAATAAGAACCATTCTTTTTCTGATAACAAACGCCAGCGTGCGATGAGCGTAACAAAAACAAGAGCGCCAACACTGATCGCAATTAGCGCACTAACCATTGCCAGTAAACGGTCTGAAGCAATCGCCCAACCACTTACAACCACACGCGCTGTAAATACGGCTAGCAACATCATCACCAGCGCAGAAATAAGCTGGCGATGAAATACACTATCCGCTAAATGCGGTATAAACCGCTTGCTATATTTAACTAATAGCCAAGCTGTAATAGCTAAGCCAATATTACTTGCTAAAGCTGCTCCTTCTATACCAAGTGGCACGATGGTTAGCTGATTAATAACTAACTTAATAATAAAGCCCAAAATTAATAGTAAAGCTGGTACTTTTAGTTTTTCAAGTCCCTGTAAAATCCCCGTAAAAGTTAATACTAATGATAGAGGAATAATTTGTAACATATAAAAGGCCAACACACCCGATTCACTATTTGTTTTAAATAGCATGACATTAATATCCGGCATAACCGCCATCAAGCCAATAGCCGCAGCGGAACCAAAAATTAAAGCGGTGCGATATGTGAGTTGGATAAAAGGAAGCGCTGAGCGACCTCCTTCTGCTTGAATTTTAGTTTGATGGGCAATGAGCGGTACAATCGCTAATGTGAGAGAGGAAGCAATAACAATACCTAATTGTACGAGCGGTTGCCCGCGGTCAAATACACCCTTTAACTCCTTCGCTTGTAAGTTATCCACACCACTCTCCACAAGCAGTGAATAAATCGTAAAGGAATCCACAAATTGATAACTCAAAAGTAACAAGCTACTCATACTGACACTTAAACTAAACCATGTAACCTCTTTAATAATAGGTAACACAGGTAACACGCTAGTATTTTTCCCTTTAGCTGTGCGCGAAAATTGGCGCATATACCAATAAGCTAACAACACAAAACCTACCGCTTCGCCAATCACTGTCCCTAACACTGCCACACGCCCTGCGCTATAAAGCGAGGCTGTGGTTTTCATAATAATAGCCGTACCTACTAAAATAATAGCGACACGCACAACTTGCTCTACTACTTGTGCATAAGCAATAGGTGCCATATAACCTCTCGACTGAAAAGCGCCCTTCACAACAGCAAACGCTGGCATTATCCACACAATAAACGAGCCTGTGCGTAACAAGGGGGATAACGCAGGGTCACCCATTAAATTAGCTAAGCTATCTGCCCCAAAATACAGAGCAATAAAAAATACTGCAGCAAGTGCAACTAAATACCAAAAGACCACGCGCATAATAAAGCGGCGTTGTTGCTCTCGCTTAAATAACGAGGGCTCCGTATCATTGTCAGCTAACAACTTAGAAATGGCGACTGAAAAGCCACCTGATGTCCACACAACAAAAACAGCAATAAACGGATACACCTGTTGATAAATATAAAACCCCTCATCACCAACTAAGTTTTGAAAGGGTACTCGATAAATCGCGCTTAATATTTTAACAAGTAGAGCGGCAACTGTTAATAATGCCGCGCCTCGCATATAGGTTTTCATTCCGAATGGTTGCGACATAAAAAGCTCCTTATTTAGCATAATTCAGTGCCAATAGTATAGCATAACCTCATTACCTACTTCGCCTGTTCACACACACAACTTTTTTCATAGCACATGCAGTTATTTCGGTGTGTTTTTGTACAAAACCCTAATTAAACGTTTATACAAAGGCTTTTATGTGTAAAAATTATTATAGAGGGAGGCGATGTATCATGAATATTACAGCAGCAGATTCAATAGCAAGCTCATTTCCAGAACAACAACGCCCTTATGCAACTCACTTAGCACTTTATCCTAAAGCAAATGAAACACGTACTGTCAGTGAAGTAAAAGAAGGCGTCTTTACCAGCTACGTCGAAAAGTCTAATGGTCAGCGTCTTGTTACCCATAAACTTAATTCCAAAGATAAAATTGCACTCGCAAAATCACAAGACTTTGCATTACGCGAGGAGCTATGGCAACGCTTAAACTACAAAAATGGTGTGCATTATAGCACCCAAGTGAGGGAATCATAATGGCGGCAAAATAAAAAGGCAGATGTCACTACTAATGTAGCGCATCTGCCTTTATTATTTTAGTGAGTTTGCGGCAATCTCCGTCATGGTCTCAAGCATTGTAAATACATCTTTGCCACGCGCACGATTTTCGTCTAGCGTCATAACCATTTGTGTACCTTCCATACCAAAACCAACTACATTACCAAACTGCATCGATGCTTGTACAACCTTACCACCATCTACTTTACTTGTACCCTCCGGCGTAAATAGAATAGTAATTTTTTTGTTGCGCTCTTTTACTGAGGCAATACCAGCTTGATGACACCAAACCTTCATACGTGCAATACGTAAAAGTTGTACGGTCTCCTCTGGTAAATCACCGAAGCGGTCAATGAGCTCCTCTGTAATTTCGTCATAACCCTCAATATCATCCATGCCCTTAATGCGCTTATACATTTGGATTTTTTGATAGCTATCACCAATATAAGTATCAGGTATATAAGCATCCACTTGTAATACAATCTCCACATCAAGTTTAGGCTTCTTAGTTTCACCAGTTTGACGTTCCTCAATAGCTTCCTCAAGCATTTGCGAGTATAAGTCAAAACCGACAGAGTCAATAAAGCCATGTTGCTGTGCACCAAGTAAATTACCCGCTCCGCGGATAGACAAGTCACGCATTGCGATTTTAAAGCCTGAGCCTAAATCCGTAAATTCTTTAATAGCTTGTAAGCGACTTTCTGCTACTTCTGTTAATACCTTATCTTGTTGATACATAAAATAGGCATACGCTACTACAGAGGAGCGTCCAACACGTCCACGTAATTGATAGAGCTGTGACAGCCCCATCTTATCCGCATCATGCACAATTAAAGTATTTACATTAGGGATATCCACACCTGTTTCAATAATAGTTGTGGTCACTAGCACATCATACTCTTCTTCTAAGAAACCAATCATGACAGCTTCAAGCTCAGTCTCTGTCATTTGCCCATGCGCATACGCCACTCTAGCCTCTGGCACAAGTTGTTGAATGATGTCTACCTGACGCGTCATATCTTCTACACGATTATATAAATAAAACACTTGGCCACCGCGTCCCATCTCACGCTCAATAGCCTCACGAATTAAGCCACCATTATGCTCCATAACATAAGTTTGAATAGGGAAGCGGTTTACTGGTGGTGTTTCGATTACGGATAAATCGCGTACACCTACCATAGACATATGCAACGTTCGTGGGATTGGTGTGGCAGTTAAAGTCAATACATCCACATTGTTTTTTAACTGTTTAATACGTTCCTTATGCGTAACACCAAAACGTTGCTCTTCATCAACAATTAATAAACCAAGATCGTTATACACAACGTCTTTGGATAACACACGGTGTGTGCCGACTACAATATCCACACGCCCATCTTTTAGTTCCTTTAATGTTTCCTTTTGTTGTGTACGCGTTCTAAAACGTGACAATAAACCAACCTTCACAGGGAAGTCCTCAAAGCGCGCAAGCATCGTTTCATAATGTTGCTGCGCTAAAATCGTCGTTGGTACTAAAAAGGCCACTTGTTTACCATCTAGTACTGCCTTAAAGGCTGCACGAATTGCCACCTCTGTTTTACCATAGCCTACATCGCCACAAACAAGGCGGTCCATAGGACGTTCGCGTTCCATATCTTTCTTCACTTCGACAATCGTACGCAATTGGTCATCTGTTTCGTCATAAGGGAAGGCTAGTTCAAATGAGCGCATCTCATCGCCATCCGCTGAGAAAGCAAAGCCTCTCTCCGCTTCACGAGCCGCATAGAGCTTAATTAACTCATCTGCAATATCTTTAACTGCTGAGCTAACACGCGCTTTCGCCTTCTTCCACTCAACGCCACCTAATTTATGCACCTTAGGCTCTTTATCCTCAGACGCCACATATTTTTGGATTAAATCAATTTGATCTACAGGCACAAATAACTTATCTTCACCGCGATAACGAATGTGCAAGTAATCCTTATGTTGTCCATTGACCTCTAGCGTTTCCATACCTACATAACGACCAATACCATGGTGCACATGTACAACATAGTCACCTGGTTTCATATCAGCATAACTTTTAATACGCTCTGCATTGGTCATCTTTTGTGAGCGCACTTTACGCTTAGCAGGCTGTTTAAAAAGCTCATCATCCGTTACCACTGCAATATGCTCTAACGGAAACTCAAACCCTGTGGATAACGTGCTATTAACTAAATAAATACCTGGCGCATTTGGCATACCAAGCGTTGCTACAATTTGATAATCCTCAAGTAAAGCCTTCATTTTATGCAAACGCTCTTGGCCCTGCGCTACAAATAGCACAGTATAATTTGATTTCTTCCAGCGTGCAATCTCACCTTGCAACATTGCCATTTGCCCTCTAAACTCTTGACCAGGCTTACAAGAAAAACTCGTCGTACGCTTAATCGGTATACCACCAAAGGTACGAGCAAATACTGACATATACAGCTTTTGTTGCGAAATATTTTTCATCAACATACGTAACGTACGCGAATTTTTCACCGCATGCACAAGTTTGCCTTCCTCAATCATTTCTACATACCAGTTTTCTTCTTCAGTACGCCAAACATTCATTGTTTCTTGGATACGAATCATTTCGTCACCAATCACAATACCGTCCTCCGCAAAGTACGACTCTAAGTAGTGCTCTTCCTCATACAGAAGCGAACCATACTTCATTACATACTGTGGCATTTCACCTGTTGCTAACAACGCAATATCGCTACCAATATGTAACTCAAGTAATTGCTTTGTTTCCTCATTTTTAACAATTGCTAAACTTTCTTCTAGTGCTTTTTGCAGTCTTACTGCGATGTCTTTACGCTTTTCAACTGGCAATACTACTTCACTAGCTGGCAAAATTTTTATCTGCTCTAGGCGCTCAATCGAACGTTGGTCCTCCGCTGAGAACGTACGGATAGAATCCACCTCTGTATCAAATAACTCAATACGCACAGGTGACTCCATATATGGTGGATAAATATCAATAATACCCCCACGCACCGAAAACTCCCCAGGTGTTGTAACCATTTCGCTACGACGATATCCCATTACTACGAGCTTTAATAACCAGTCTGCAATTACAATCTCTGTCCCTAGCTCTGCTGCTAAAAAGTATGTCGCCCATTGTTCTTTTGGTGCCATTACACGACGAAAAGCATCGACAGGTAGTACATAAACTCCTTTTACACCACGTATCATACGGTCGAGTGTCGCAATACGCTCTGCGCGTAACTCATGCGAAGTTGTTGCTACATCTGCCGCGATAAAATCATCTGCTGGGTAATAAAAAACCTCATCCTCCCCAACAATACGCGTCAGCTCGTTTACTGTTCGCTGTGCATATAATAACGTAGGTACAATAATATATACTGGACGCTCAGCTGTGCGGTATAGCGTATCAATAAAGGCTGGTTTAGCACTGCCAATTAACCCCGTAATTAGCTCATCTTGCGCCTCACCTGATGCAATTGTTGTAATGGCCTGCTCAATTTTTGGCTGTTGCATTAATAAATTTTGTAAAATATCCATGATTTCTCCCTCCCTTTAGTAAGCGTAAAAAGCCTTGAACATCACAAGGATGCCAAAGCTAAATGCGTTATTCATAATGGATTAGCCATTGTATTTATTCATAACTTCTAAAAACGGCTCACGTAAATAGCTTTCTAAAGCTGCTACACATTTATCTGTGGCCTGTGCTACAACGGGTTGCTCATCTTTAGTAAATTTAGAGAGTACATAATCAGCTACCTTCATACCTGCTGGCGGTCGGTTAACCCCCACGCGTATACGATTAAACTCCTGTGTACCTAAGTGCTGAATTAATGACTTAATGCCATTATGTCCCCCTGCACTACCTTTTTGTCGCAAGCGCAGTTTGCCTGTTTCTAAATCTAAATCATCATAAATAACAATAAGATCTTCAACTGCAATATCAAAATAATCCATCATGGGACCCACACATTCACCTGATAAGTTCATATATGTTAAAGGCTTTAACAACATTACCTTACCCTCTGGGCGATGTACTGTTGCATATTGTCCTTTAAATTTAACTTGATTTAAATCAGCGCCCCATTCTTTTGCTAGCGCATCTATTACATTAAAACCAATATTATGTTTGGTATTTTCATAAGGCTTGCCTGGATTGCCTAAACCTACGATTAACTTCATCGCATAAACATCCTTCCTAAACAATAGTCCTTGTTAGTTTACCATAACAACAAAAAATGGTGTATGCGAATGATTCGCATACACCATAGACCTTTATTTATTGAGCTGCTGGTTCTTCAGCCGCTTCTTCGTCGCCTTCTTCATCTTCAACTGCTAAAGTTGGCGCTGTTACTGTCGCTAATGTTTCTTCGTCTTCTGAAAGAATCTCGAAGCTAAATTTGTCACGGATTGATGCTACATCAATTGCATCACCAATACCAAGCTCTGTTACGTCAACTTCAAGTACTTCTGGAATATCAGAAGGCTTAACTTTAATTGTTACTTCGCGGATTGGTTGCATAATAACGCCACCCTCACGAGTACCTGCCGCTGTACCAACTAAAGCGATTGGTACTTCAACCTCTAACTCCTCTGTCATATCAACAGCTAGGAAGTCTAAGTGAATTACTTTACCTTTTAATGCGTCCATTTGGAACTCATTAATTACAGCATTGATTTTTTTACCGTCCACGTTTAATTCAAAAACGCCATTACGACCGTTTTTTTGAATATAGCGTGTTAATTCTGCTGCATTCACTTGTACTGGTGTAGTTTCTTCTTTAAAACCATAAAGTACACCTGGTACTGCTCCTCCGTTTCTAAGTTGGGTTAGTGTTGAACGATGCCCAGCTTCGCGTTTTTCAACTGTTAGTACTGTATTCATATTCATAGTCCCCTTCCAAGAAATAAAAAATTCTTTGCTTTTTTTAAATACCCGCTATCACTAGCTGGCAAACCTAAAAACCTTAAAAATTTTTGAACTTACACATCACTATGTATCCGCCAAATTTTCTGTCTTTTTTCAGGCTATCTCTATTATATATAAGATTTGCCATTATTAACAGTATTCCACTCTATGATAAAAAAAGAGTGCCCACAAATGAGGGCACTCTTTTACTATTAATCGAATAATGTACTAACTGATTTGTTTTCGTAAACGCGTACGATTGCATCAGCCATTAATTTAGCTACAGAAAGTTCTTTAATCTTAGGTGATTTTTTGTCTTCTGAAAGCTGGATAGTATTAGTGATTACTAATTCCTTAATTGCAGAGTTGTTGATGCGCTCAATTGCTGGGCCAGATAATACTGGGTGAGAACAGCACGCATAAACTTCTTTAGCACCTGCTGCACGTAATGCATCAGCGCCAATTGTAATTGTACCTGCAGTGTCGATAATATCATCGATTAAAATGGCTACTTTACCATCAACATTACCTACGATATTCATTACCTCAGCCACGTTTGGTTTTGGACGACGCTTATCAATAATAGCGATTGGTGCTTTTAAGCGCTCCGCCATTTTACGCGCACGCGTTACACCACCATGGTCTGGTGATACGATAACGATTTCTTCTGAAGGAATATTTTTTGATTTGAAGTAGTCCGATAATAAAGGCACTGCCATCAGGTGATCAATTAAAATATCAAAGAAACCTTGAATTTGTGGTGCGTGTAAATCTAAAACGATTGCACGAGTTGCACCCGCAGTTTCAAGTAAGTTAGCTACTAATTTAGCAGTGATTGGCTCACGAGCTTTTGCTTTACGGTCTTGACGTGCATAGCCGTAGTAAGGCATTACAACGTTAACTGTACGAGCAGATGCGCGCTTACAAGCATCTACCATAATTAAAAGCTCCATTAAATGTTCGTTAACTGGCGCACTTGTTGATTGCACGATAAATACGTCACAGCCACGAATACTTTCTTCGATACTAATTTGAATTTCTCCATCGCTAAAGTGTTTCACAGAAGATTTTCCTAGCTCAATTCCCATCTCCTCTGCAATCTCTTGCGCAAGTGGGTTGTTAGAGTTTAGAGAAAATAATTTTAATTGTGAGTTAGCATATTGATATGGCATGATGGCCTCCTAATTTGGGTTTGTTTATTTTAAATTTAACTTACTTACATAGTTTAACTTATTTTCCTGGCGAGCACGAGCAATTGCGAGTGCCTCATCAGGTACTTCCTTAGTAATTGTTGAACCGGCAGCAATAAATGTGCCTTCACCAATTACAACAGGTGCAACTAAGTTAGAGTTACAACCTACAAAAGAATTTTTACCTACAACAGTTTTATGCTTATTTTTACCGTCATAGTTTACAGTAATTGTACCACAACCAATATTCGCATTTTCGCCAATTGAAGCATCACCGATATAGCTCAGATGAGATACTTTAACATCATCCTCTAGCTTACTCTTCTTCACTTCAACGAAATTACCAATCTTAACATGGCTACCAATTTCAGACGCTGGGCGAATATGCGCAAACGGACCAATGGCCGTATGCTCTGCTACAGTGCTATCTAACACTACTGAAGAATGTACCTTTGTACCATTACCAATTGTACTTGTAACAATTTGTGAGTTTGGTCCAATTAAGCAATCTTCTCCGATTACAGTTTTGCCCTCAATCATCGTACCTGGCTGTAAAACAGTATCACTACCAATTATAGCCTCAGCACTAATATAGGTTGAAGCAGGGTCGATAATTGTTACACCATTACGCATATGACGCTCATTAATACGTGCACGCATTAATGTTTCTGCCTGAGATAAGGCAAAGCGATCATTTACGCCTAATGTTTCAGCAAAGTCTGGTGTGACATACGCTGTTACAATCTCATCTTGCTTTTGTAAAATCTCAATAACATCTGGTAAGTAATACTCACCTTGTGCATTATTATTATCCACCTGATTGAGTGCTTCAAATAATGCAGCATTATCAAAGCAATATGTGCCTGTATTAATTTCTGTTACAAGCTGTTGCTCCTTAGTAGCATCTTTTTGCTCAACGATTTGCGCAACCTGACCAGTAGCATCACGTAATACGCGACCATAACCAGTTGGATCCTCTGCAACCGCTGTCAAAATTGTTGCTTTAGCATTATTATCTTGATGGTAAGCAAGTAAAGCCTCCATCGTCTCAGGGCGAATTAACGGTGTATCTCCACAAATTACAATTGTTGTGCCTTGCAGATCACCTAAAATTGATTTTGCTTGCTCTACAGCATGTGCTGTTCCGAGTTGTTCTTCTTGTAAAGCGTATTCGCTTGTATCGCCTAAATGTTCACGTACTTTTTCTGCTCCGTGTCCAACGATTGTTACAATTCGATTAACTCCTACAGATTGCACATGATTAACAACATGTTCGACCATAGGCTTGCCACATACTGGGTGAAGTACTTTATAAAGCTTCGACTTCATACGTGTACCTTGACCAGCAGCTAAAATAACTGCATAAGTATTGCTCATCAGTGAGCCCTCCATTAACCTCAATTTCTCTTATGACTATATAGGAAATGGTAGCCATTTTCAAGATGTGTAAGCTTGACAAAATATCAACATTACTACAATTACTTATATCGTCTAGAGATGAATGTTTATTATCATTGACATGATTAACACAAAAAAGAAGCTGTGCTAGTGTAATTTTAGCACAACTCCTAAGTTTCATATCACTATTTACATATTTACTTCGATTAACGCTGGCTCTTCACCAGCTGCATCATCTTCTTGCGTTTCATATGCATGTAGTATCGCATCTTGGATTTTATTACGCATATCCGAATTAATCGGGTGTGCAATATCTCTAAACTCTCCATCAGGCGTACGTTTACTTGGCATCGCTACAAATAAACCTGCATTTCCCTCAATGACACGAATATCGTGTACCACAAATGCCTCATTCAACGTAATGGAAGCGATCGCACGCATGCGCCCGTCGGTTTGTACTTTTCGTAGTCTTACATCTGTTACTTCCATCTGACTCACCACCTCTCAACTATGCTGTCTATTCAACTATTATATTCGATATAGCAAAATATTTCCTTATTTATTTTTAAAATTTTCAAAATATTTATTTTAACTTATAATTATGCCACTTTTTCGCCAAATTTACGAATAAAAACGCCAGTATATGCATATACTGGCGTTAAGAGCTTATATTCAAATTTGACGCTTATTATTTTACAAGCGCAATAACTTCTATTTCAACCTTAGCATCTTTCGGTAAACGTGCAACTTCTACCGCTGAGCGTGCAGGTGTATGCGCACCAAATGTTTCTGCGTATACTGCATTCATTGCAGCAAAATCTTCCATATCACTTAAAAACACCATTGTTTTTACAACATGATCTAATGATGAGCCTGCCGCTTCTAATACAGCCTTTAGATTTTCAAATACTTGAGCTGTTTGTTCCTCGATGCCACCATCAACCATTTCACCTGCTGCTGTTAATGGAATTTGTCCAGAGCTGTAAAACATATTATTCACAATCATACCTTGTGCATACGGTCCAATTGCCGCTGGTGCATTTGTTGTTGTTACTTTTTTCATTTTACTCCGTCTCCTTTTTCGAAAAATAATTACCCTCACGCACTTCAATCGTACGATCGCGCTCATTTACTTCTTGCAGTTTAACTAATGAATAATAATCGTCTACTAATGTTTCATCTGCGTGCTCAGCTTCAACTAGTACCGCAATACCTGCTAGCTCACAATCAAACTCCTCTAAAAGACTCTTCATGCCATTCATTGTACCGCCGACCTTCATAAAGTCATCCGTAATTAACACACGTTGCCCACTCTTCATGCTACGTTTTGAGAGCACCATCGTTTGAATGCGTCGTGATGAACCTGAAACATAGTTAATACTCACCGTTGAGCCCTCTGTTACCTTACTATCGCGGCGTACTACAACTACAGGTACATTTAAATGACGTGCAATTGCATGAGCAATCGAAATCCCTTTCGTTGCTACCGTCATAATAACATCTATTTTTTGATCAGCAAATGCCGATGCAAATACCTTACCAACACGATTCATATAACCTGGGTTACCTAATAAATCGGTCATAAATAAGTAACCACCTGGCAATAAGCGGTCAGAGTGCTGTAATTCATCTAATAACTCATTAATAACGTCACGTACTGCTTGCTCTGACATCTTCGGAATATATTTCACACCGCCTGCCGCGCCTGGTACTGTTACAAGCAGCCCAATCCCTTTTTCTTCAAATGTTTCCTTAACAATTGTCAAATCCTCACTAATGGATGATTTGGCAGACTGGTATAGTTCTGAAAAATAAGTTAGCGGAATAAGGTGATGTGGATGCTCTAATAAATAATGCGTCATGTCAACTAAACGTTCACTGCGCTTCCATTTCATACGACCCTCTCCTAAACACGAATATTTAATACATAAATTAACATAATTGTACGCTTTTAAGCAAGTGAATGCCTTTCACCTAGCATACGAACTGCGTAAACTTCGTCACAAAAACCTCTTAGCCCATTCACAATGCGGCTAACGCGTAGCTCACTATCAACTAACCCAAACACAGTTGGCCCACTACCACTCATTAATACAGCATCTGCACCTGAGCGCTCCATTAGTGTTTTAATTTTAACCACCTCTGGATGTAGTTTTAACGTGACATCCTCAAGGACGTTACCAAGCGTTGCACACATCGCTTTATAATCACCTTGATCAATCGCCTGTAGCATTTCTATCGTATTTGGGTGCTCTACAGTTGCTAAATTTAAACCACCATAAATATCAGCTGTTGATACACCAACCTTAGGCTTTGCTAATACTACCCAGCAACTAGGTGGTGCAGGGATTTCTCTAATTAACTCACCACGCCCTGTAGCATGCGCAGTACCTCCATAAACACAGAAAGGTACGTCGGAGCCTATTTCAGCGCCTAGTTCGGCTAACTCATCAATACTGAGGTTAAGTTCCCAAAGTTCATTAAGCCCTCTTAGCGTTGCTGCAGCATCCGTAGAGCCACCAGCTAAACCAGCTGCTATAGGGATTTCTTTTTCAATTTTAATAGCTACACCTTTTGTAATGCCATAACGCTGCTGTAAAAGGCGCGCAGCTTGATAGGCAAAGTTGCGTTGGTCTACTGGTACAAACTGATCGGTAGAAGACAGCGTAATCTTACCATCTTGACGTAGAGCAAGCCCTATACGGTCTGCTAAGTCAATAGTTGTCATCACCATCTCAACTTCATGATAGTTATCTTCCCTCTTATATAATACATCCAGTGTTAAATTAATTTTAGCGGGTGCTTTTACATAAAGCATCACGAAACCTCCTCGCTGCAAAAAACATACATTGCTCACTTTTTTCGCACTAATAGTATGCTTTTTATTTTACCATAGCCTACAGGAGATTTTATATAAAGAAAAAGAAGATGACATCTCTAAAAGAGAATGACATCTTCTACAAAAAGTATTTAATAGGTATGCGATTACTTCGCGCCTACTACTTGTGGGTCTTCTAAAAATGTAACTTCAACGGATTCCGTTAAAATATCTGTGTAGCTGTATGAAACACGTTTAAACTCATCTTCCTTGCGATCTAACTCGACAACGAAAATTGCTTTATATGTTTCACGTAGTATACCTGCGAACTCAACGGTTTTTTTACGACCGCCGTTTGCTTTTACATGCAAACGTTTCCCTAAATGTGCATCTAACGACTGTTTAATGTCTGCTAATGATTTTGGCATGCTCGTTTACACCTCACTGTAGACAAGCTTACCATACAAGGGTATGAAAGTCAATAAAATATTATATTTTAACAGTGTTCAACAAACAATGCAACTTATTTTTACGTACTTCACTATTTTTTTTCAAATCCATGACAATGCATTGAATTATTTGATTTTATTAGGAGAAGTAAGGGTGCAAGTTATCTGCTAATCGTCCAAACTCTATGATGCTCAGTGTTTCACCACGACGCTTAGGATCAATCTCAGCCTTCTCTAATGCCGCTAAAATTTGGTCTTTTTTTGCTTTTCCATCAGGTAAGCCTGACTGTAAATTGTTTAATAATGTTTTACGACGTTGTGCAAATGACATGCGTGTCACGCTAAAGAAAAAGTCCTCATCAATTACTGTAACAGGTGGCGTGTCGTGCTTAATTAAACGAATTACCGCTGACTCTACATTTGGTTGAGGCATAAATACCGTCTTAGGTACTATCATGGCAACCTCTGCTGTTACATAGTATTGAATTGCGATAGATAATGAACCATACGCCTTAGTGCCTGGCTGTGCTGTTATACGGTCAGCCACTTCCTTTTGCATCATAACAACGAATCCACGAATCGGTAAATCTGCGTGTAATAACTTTAATAAAATTGGTGTTGTTACGTAATAAGGTAAGTTAGCTACTACCATAATATCTGTAATACCTGGCATTTCACGCGCAATAACAGCAGGTATATCAGCCTCTAGCACATCTCCGTGCTCAACTGTCACATTGTCATAAGGGCTTAATGTATCTGCTAATACAGGTAATAAACGCTGATCAATTTCAAAAGCTACTACTTTTTTAGCTGCACGTGCTAAGTGCTCTGTTAAAGCACCAATACCAGGGCCTACTTCAATAGCACCGCTTTCTTCTGTTAAATCGGCTTGCGCTACAATATTACGTAAAATATTAGGGTCTATAATAAAGTTTTGCCCTAGGCTCTTTTTAAACGAAAAACCATATTTTTTTAAAATCTCTTGCGTGCGAATTGGCGTTGCAATATCTTTATTCATTATTTTCCTCCTGATTTAGCTGTGTTAATGCAGCACCAAACTGCTCAGCACTAATTTGAAACATGATAAGCCGCTTATGCAGTTGCTTACCGTTTGTATCCCCTATTGCTAAAATCTCGCCTAAGCGCTGTCTACGTGCTTTTGCTGATGGGTGACCAATTAAGTGAGCATATAATAAATCATCACGTGTAATCTCCTCAGCCTGCTCTGTTAGGTTTGGCGTATAAACTGCCTGCAAAGCCGCGCGTATATCCCCATCACTCGCATGTTCAATGCCAAGACTTTTGCCATTCTTAGCAATCGCCTGCTGCTTTGGTAAAAAAGCATGTTTTACCTCTGGCACTGCCTGCTCAATTAATGCGCGAATACGACGCCCTGGATAATCAGGGTCAGTAAATACAATTACACCACGTTTAGCTTGTGCATGCTTAATGCGCTGTAACGTCTTAGGTGACAACGCTGAGCCATTCGTTTCGATAGTATCTGCCGTTACAGCACGCTGAATAGCTACCGTGTCATCTTTACCCTCTACAACGATAAACTCTTTTATTTTCACTAGTTGTTGCCTCTTCTCTTCAAACGTATCTTTTTATTTTACAACAAAAGAGAGACAGTTTGTTAGCAACTAACAAACTGTCTCTCTCAATTATTAATTTAATACTTTAATACGTACTTGTCGACGTCCCCAGTTAGCTGCTTCTTCTTTTGAAGAAACTAAAAGGTCAATAATATTACCTTTAATTACGCCACCTGTATCGCCTGCAATCGCATAACCATAGCCTTCTACCCACACACGTGAACCTAATGGAATTACATTAGGGTCAACTGCGATAACTTTAATGCCCGGGTTCGAACGGATATCAATACCCGTTGCGGTAATACCTGAACAACCATCGCAATACGCTGTGTATGCTGTAGCTTCTACGTAAAACTCACGACCACCTGCTGGTGCGCCGCTAGTGTCATTTGTTGAAGTAGCACCACGTGATACTGTAACAGGGGCTGCTTTAGGCGCCTCTTTCGTACCAATCGCTACTACCTTTTTTGTTGGCTCTTTTGTTACGTTTTCTTTTTGTAAGTTTTTCGCAACAATTTTACCGTTTTCTGTTACAACTTCGTACGTACGCTCAATTGTACCCTTAGCACCTTCGGCAACAACTTTTTGTTCACCTTTAGCTAAGTTAGCGTCATTTTTTTGCTCAACTGCAAAGTCTACTTCTTCTTGCACTGTGTCTACTTTCTTTTCAACACGTGTAATAGCTACTTTAGAGCCTGGAGCTACAAGTGCTGTTTCCTTCGTGTTTAAGCGGTCAAACTCATTTAATTTTACGTTATTTTGCTTTAACACATCTGCTACAGTTTGTTTTGTAGACCAAATTTTTTGTTCCTTTTTGCTACCGTCTACTAAAACGATACCAAATGCCTTATCAATTGAAATTGCTTGCCCTTCTGCTAATTGCTCATCTAGACCAACTGATAATTTATCATGCTCTGTAACAGTTACATCAGCATCCGCTAAAATATCTGCTACTTTTTCTTCTGTTGTCCAAACTTCTTTTTCTTCGCCATCAACTGCGATAACGAATTTTTTTGCCTGTTCCCATTTAATTTCTAAACCATTAGAAATCTCGGTGTCCAGTGAGGGTGATACTTTATCGTAATCTGCAACTTCAATGTTAGCATCTGCTAATACATCAGCTACAGTTTTTGCATGTGTTGAAATCTCTAGCTGCTCTCCGTCTGCATCGACTGCTACGGATTTCTTAGTTCCTTCGTAAAGTACGAAAGAAATTACTGAAGCAAATACTACAAGTGCAATAATTCTTGTAAACATCTGCTTGTTCCTCATTGACCCAAAGAACAAGTTTTTCATGGGTTGTTTTGTCATGAAAAAAACGCCTCCTCAATACTCGCTGAATTATACGGACTAGTTTTTTGACTGTCAACTACAAAGTTTTAAAAATTTGCTTGTTTTTTAACAAATTATTCCGAGAAGCTAGTATTGATAAAGGTTTGAGGTTACTTAATTTATTTTAAAAATCTTTTTTGCATTGTTTGTTGTCTCAAGAGCTACCTCGTCAACTGAGATGCCTTTTAAACGTGCGATTTCCTCAGCAACAAGGGGGACTAAAGACGGCTCGTTACGCTTGCCACGATAAGGATGTGGCGCTAAATATGGTGCGTCTGTTTCAATCAATAAGTGCACTAATTCAATCTCAGTAGCAACTTCTTTTGGCATACGCGCATTTTTAAATGTAACTGGCCCACCTAAGCTAATCATAAAATTCATAGCGATACATTCACGTGCTGTTTCAACACTTCCACCAAAGCAATGCATGATACCGCCAGTAGCAGCTGCATCCTCTTCCTGTAAAATGCGTACCACGTCACCTGTTGCATCACGATTATGAATAATAATAGGCAACGCTAATTTTTTCGCTAATTGAATTTGCTTACGGAACCATTTTTCTTGAACCTCTTTTGGAGACTTATCCCAATAGTAATCTAAACCTGTTTCACCAATACCAACAACCTTCTCATGAGCTGCTAGTTGTTCAATCCACAGTAAATCTTCATCAGTACAATCAATTGCATCAACTGGATGCCAACCAATCACAGCGTATAAAAAATCATATTGTTCAATTAATGCCATCGCACGTTCAATCGTTTTACGATCAAAGCCAACGACTACCATTTTTTCTACGCCTTTTTCTAATGCTCTTTCAATTACCTCTTGCAAGTCTTCATCATATTGATCTGCATTTAAATGCACATGTGTATCAATAAACATGTTATACACGCTCCTCTTGATTTTATGAGATTTATATATTTCATTTGTGTCAAAACCATTACATTTAGATTACAGAAGAAACTTTTTATCCTTTATATTAAAACACAAGTAATCTATTAAACCTATTAATTATCCTTTAAAAGGATAATTAAATATTCTAAAATAATTTCCAAGGAAATAAATAGAGCCTGTAAATGTATAGCAAATTCACAGGCTCTATTTCTCTATTATTTTACTTTAGCACCATTCGCTAATGTTTGATCTACGCTTGCTAATTTTAACACGCCATCTTCGCTACCTGCTAAAATCATACCTTGTGACAGCTCACCGCGCAGCTTAACTGGTTTTAAGTTAGCAACAACAATAACTTTCATACCAATTAATTCTTCAGCTTTATAATGTTCTGCAATACCAGATACAACTTGACGTTGCTCATAACCAAGATCTACTTGTAACTTCAGTAATTTAGTTGCTTTTGGCACAGGCTCACATGCTGTAACTGTAGCTACACGTAAATCAATTTTCATGAAGTCATCAATTGTAATTTCATCCGATTTCTCTTCTTCAACTACTTCTTCCTGACTTGTTTTAATCGAACCACGCATTTGATCACGGATATATTCGATTTCTTCCTCTACTTCTAAACGTGGGAAAATAGGTGTTCCTTTTTCTGCCACTTTACAGTCACCCACAATAGCATTTGAAAACGTCTCAATTGAATCCCAAGTTAGTGCTTTTTCATCTAAACCAAGTTGTTCAATAATACGTTTAGGTGTAGCTGTCATCACAGGCTGTAACATTACCGCAATATGACGCAGGCTTTCTGCTAAATTAGCCATTACAGATGCTAGTTTCTTTTTATTTGCTTCAGCCTTAGCTAGTACCCAAGGCTGTGTTTCATCAATATACTTGTTTGTACGAGATACTAATTTCCATAACTCACTTAATACAATACTAAATTGCATATTTTCCATGCCATCTACATACTTCTCTTTGGTTTCTTCCGCAAATGAACGTAGGCTCTCATCAAACTCTGTTTCCTCTACATCATCTGCTGGGATAACACCATCAAAGTATTTATTAATCATAGATACACTACGGTTTAATAAATTACCTAAATCATTAGCTAGGTCGTAGTTTGTACGGTCAACAAATGCCTCTGGTGAAAATACACCATCAGAGCCAAATGGTAACTCACGTAATAAGAAGTAACGTGTCGCATCTAAACCATAACGTTCAGTTAACATATCTGGGTAAATGACATTACCTTTAGATTTTGACATTTTACCGTCCTTCATCATAATAAAGCCATGTGCAAAAACCTTCTTAGGTAATGGTAAATCCAGTGCCATCAAGAAGATTGGCCAATAAATTGTATGGAAGCGTACAATATCTTTACCCACTACATGCACATCTGCAGGCCAGAATTTTTTAAATAACGCATCATTATCTGTCGTATAACCTAACGAAGTAATATAGTTAGTTAACGCATCTACCCATACATAAATGACATGCTTAGGATCACCTGGTACTTTAATTCCCCAATCAAATGACATACGAGAAACTGATAAATCTTCTAGACCTGGTTTAATAAAGTTGTTAATCATTTCATTTTTACGAGATACTGGCTCAATAAATGTTGGGTTTTCCTCATAGTATTGTAGTAAGCGATCTGCGTACTTCTTCATATTAAAGAAGTATGATTCTTCCTTCACTTTACGTACTTCACGATTACAGTCAGGGCATTTGCCATCTACTAACTGATTATCTGTAAAGTATGATTCACATGGTACACAGTACCATCCTTCATACTGACCTTTATAAATATCACCATTGTCTAAAAAGCGTTTAAAGATTTTTTCGACAGCTGCTACATGGCGCTTGTCTGTTGTACGATAAAACTCATCATATGTGATATCCATCGTCTTCCATAAGTCTTTAGCATTTTGTGCAATCTCATTTACATAAGCTTGCGGCTCCATACCTTCTTCAGTAGCTTTTTCTTGAATTTTTTGACCATGCTCGTCTAATCCCGTTTGGAAAAATACATCATAGCCTCGGAGCCTTTTATATCTAGCCATAGCATCTGCTGCTATTGTCGTGTAGGCTGTCCCAATATGAAACTTTCCGCTTGGATAATAAATCGGTGTTGTAATGTAAAATGTTTTGTTTGTTTCGCTCAATTTTTTTTCCTCCATTTAAGTTACGCAGTCTCTTTTCATTTTATAGTAGTATGAAATGCCTTTCAATCATATTACATTAGTTAATAAATTGTAATTAAAAGGTTTTATTACAATTTACAAGAATGTCCATGTTCTTTTTTTAGTATTAAGTCATATAAACACAAATAATTCTTACAATTTTACTAAATATTTATTTATTTTTCTTTTATTTCCGTCCCTATTTAATTGACGTTTATGGCATTAGTTGGTATGATAGCTTCTAGACAAATGATTTTGTCGAATTTTGACGAATAAAATATATTAGGAGGAATTTTGTCATGAAATCTACAGGTATTGTACGTAAAGTTGATGAGTTAGGACGCGTGGTTATTCCTATCGAACTTCGACGCACTTTAGGTATCGCTGAAAAAGACGCTTTAGAAATTTATGTTGACGACGACAAAATCATTCTAAAGAAATATATGCCAAACATGACATGTGCTGTTACTGGCGAAGTTTCTGACGATAATTTCCGTCTAGTTGGCGGCAAGCTTATTTTAAGCCCAGAAGGTGCCGAGCAACTAGTTAAAGAAATTCAATCTAACTTAAACAAATAATCCATTTGTGACCTTTGTTGAAGCACAAATATTTTGTATATATGGCTTTAGAATGAGGTAATAAAAAAGCGATGCTCTAGGGCATCGCTTTTTTTAATTCACATGATATTCCTGATATACATCACGCTTTGATATACCACGTAATTTAGCTACTTCTTTAATCGCTTCTTTCGAAGGAATTTGAGTTTCTTCTATTATACTGTCAACATGCTCAGTAATTGATAAATCCTCCCATGGTGCACGTTCTTCAAGCTCCTCGATTTGAGTTCCTTCTATTATAATGCAAAACTCTCCGCGTAACTCTGTTTGCTCTGCCCACGCTACAGCTTCAGCCATTGTGCCACGTAAAAATTCTTCAAACTTCTTCGTTAGCTCCCGTGCTAATACTACCTGACGCTCACCTAACTCTGCCTCACAATGACGTAACATTTCTTTCAAACGATGTGGAGCCTCATAAAAAATCATTGTTTCCTTACGCTTCTTCAATTGCGCTAACTCCGCAGCACGTTCCTTTTTATTACGTGATAAAAAACCATAAAAGAAAAAAGGCTGTGGTGTAATACCAGAGGCAATCAATGCTGTTAAACCTGCATTCGCTCCTGGCAACGGCACAACTGCATAACCTTCAGCTAATGCTTTTGTTACAATATCTACACCTGGATCAGAAATACACGGCATACCCGCATCACTTACAAGCGCAACAGTCTTACCTTCAGCAAGGTACTGTAAAATTTTATGTCCACCTGACTCTACATTATGTTCATGGTAGCTTGTAAGGGGCGTTGTGATTTCAAAATAATTGCAAAGCTTTTTTGTATTACGAGTATCCTCAGCTGCAATAATATCCACTTCTTTTAAAATACGTAACGCTCGAAACGTCATATCTTCTAAATTTCCAATAGGTGTTGGTACCAAATATAAACAGCTTGTATTTTCATACAATGAGCTTTGTTGTGATTTCAACTTACTCACCTCTCATTTGTTTTATTTTTTGTGTTCGTGTTAACTGCTTAAATGAATATTCCCTCTGCATTGCCTCGCGCTTTGTTTGATAGAGTTCATAATACTTTAATTGTACTGGTAGACGAGCTTTTGTATACTTTGCGCCCTTACCCTGATTATGTGTTGTGGTT
>NZ_JPUW01000027.1:0-37699 GCF_000743635.1 Lysinibacillus sp. BF-4
GCATTGCGGATAAATTCAATACGTCACCTCTCTATTATAGTAAAGTGTTTCTACTATACCAAATTTTAATCGGCTTGCGTACAATAAACAGAAAATTAAAACAAAAAGGAGGGTAGCTTATGTGCTACGCCTCCTTTTGTGTTATTGTCTGATTTGACCATTGCCTGTAATGATGTATTTTGTTGTTGTGAGGGCAGGTAGTCCCATTGGGCCACGCGCATGAAGTTTTTGAGTGCTAATGCCGATTTCTGCACCGTAGCCAAATTCAAAGCCGTCGGTAAAGCGGGTTGTGACGTTATGGTAAACCGCAGCTGAGTCAATATTAGTTAAAAATACGTCGGCTGCTTGTTGATCCGCTGTGATAATGGCTTCAGAGTGGTGCGTGCTGTTAGCGTTAATAATGTTGATAGCTTCGTAGACGTCCGCTACGGTTTGTACGCTCACAGTTAAATCCAAATACTCTGTCGTAAAGTCGTCTGGCGTTGCTAAGATGGCAGCAGGGAATACGGCACACGCTTTTGCATCGCCAATAATCGTAACGCCAGCGTCTGCTAAGTGTTGTAGTAAATCTGCGCCGTGATTTGTCATAAAGCCTTGCTGGACAACAAGGCTCTCCATGGCATTACATACAGAAGGACGCTGAGTTTTAGCGTTTACGGTAATCGTTTTAGCCATGGCCACATCCGCGCTATCCTCTACATAAATATGGCAGTTGCCTGCGCCTGTTTCGAGTACAGGTACGGTTGACTCGCGCACTACAAGGTCAATTAAGCCTTTGCCACCACGTGGGATTAAAACATCCAAATATTCGGTTAAATTAAACAAGTGAGCGGCTGTTTCGCGGCTTGTATCTTCAATAAGTTGTACCGCCTCTACAGGTAAATCGCTTTGTGCAAGTGCTTTATGAATTGTTTGGACCAGTGCCGTGTTAGAGTATTTAGCGGATGAGCTACCGCGTAAAATGACAGCGTTGCCTGTTTTGAGCGCTAGTGTTGCCGCATCAATCGTTACATTTGGGCGAGCTTCGTAAATCATGCCAATCACGCCAAGAGGTACGCGCTTTTTAGTAATGGTAATGCCGTTGTCTTTGTTGATGGTTTCGAGCGTTTCGCCGATTGGGTCAGGTAAGTTTACTAATAAGCGTACGGCATCAGCCATGGCTTGGACGCGTGCTTCCGTAAGTAAAATGCGGTCAAGGACAGCGCTATCGAGCCCTTTTTCTTTACCGCTGGCAATATCTTTTTGGTTTTCTTCTATTAAATGGGCGCTATCTGTTTCGAGTTGCTTGGCGATTAACGCAAGTGCGTCATTTTTCTTTTCGGTTGATTTTGTGTTCATGATATAGCTTGCCTTTTTGGCTAGCTTGCCCTTTTGTACTACTTCGTTTGTCATAATACTTCCTCCTGTTCGTTAGCTACCCAGCGATTACGGTGAATGACCTCAATCGGGTAGTTGTCGATTTCGTCTGTGCGCTTGCCAATGGCTTGTGCAAGTTCTGTTGGTGTATACAATACTTCACCGCGTCCTAGTAAGCCCGTTGTGCCGTGTACTTCTACCACGTCATGGCGTTTAAAGTCGCCCTCTACGCGTAAAATACCAGCAGGCAGTAAGCTTTTGCCGTTAAAGAGTAGCGCATTTTCAGCGCCAGCATCGACATAAATATGTCCCTTTGTTTCGGCTAGGGTAATCCACTGCTTGTCATTTGTAACAAAAGCTAGCTCGTCGTGCTCAATATACGTGCCGTCACCCTTGCCGTCTAAAATTTCTAACAATTTATGTGAGCCGTTGCCACGCCCAATAAATACTTTAACGCCAGCGTCAAGTGCGCGTTTTGCTGCTAATAATTTAGAGGACATGCCGCCTGTGCCAACAGATGAGCCTGTATTATCCGCATAGCCGAGCATTTCGTCGGTAATGGCGCTTAAGTTAGGGATTTGTGTTGCAGTAGGATCTTTTGTTGGGTTAGCGGTATACAGCCCGTTAATATCCGTTAAAATAATGCATTGGTCTGCGTGTACCAGCCCGCTAACGAGTGCCGACAGCATATCATTATCCCCAAACGTTAGCTCCTCTACAGAGACGGTATCGTTTTCGTTAATAATCGGTATAATACCGCGCTCTAGCAACACCTCAAATGTAGCATAGGCATTTTTATAACGCTCTTTGCTTAAAAAGTCTGTGCGTGTCAGTAATACTTGTGCAGGTGTAATGCCAAATGCCGCAAAGCGCTCATGGTAAAGCTGAATAAGCAAGCCTTGCCCTACAGCAGCTGCTGCTTGTTTGCCTTTAACGGTTACAGGACGTGTAGGGTAGCCAAGCTTATGAAAGCCTGCTGCTACAGCACCTGAAGATACGAGTAAGACCTCATAGCCTGCTTGCTTTAAAGTCGCAATGGCACGTACATGGTCATCAATTTGGGTGTAATCAAGCTCACCCTTGGCATTCGTTAATGAACTACTGCCAATTTTTACAACAATTCGTTTCATGGTCATGGTTTTTTCCTCCTAAACAAAAAAACCCTCCTCGCCCTATAACTAGGACGAAAAGGGTTACTTTCCGTGGTACCACCTAAATTGAGCTATACTTAGCTCCACTTAATGCTCTATAACGCCGAGACCGCGCCTAGTATGAGTAGGGCTTAATGTTAAAGTAGGTTCGGTAGGGGCTATGTACGATATCTTGCAGCCGATGAATATCGCTCTCTTACCACGCCGTTGCTACGTACTAATCTTTAACTCGCTTTATACTAGAATGCCCGAAAAGCAAAGCGCTGTCAAGCCTACTTCAGTAGGGCAACTAAAATTATAGGGGCTAATACAACTGTCATAAGTACAATTGGCCACAGGATGCGTTGGTACGGTTTTGTGAGTGTTGGCTCAATGGTAGCAAACTCATACAGCTCTTGAATGGCACGTTGCTCCTTAGCAAATAGCATGCTTTGCCACGCGTCATAATCTTCTACATAGCTCGAAGGAGATTGCGGGCTAAGGCGCAACTTTAGCACAGCACTCGTCATGTCTTCATCGCCTAGCCAGTACGTTGTAACGGGCACAATACCTGTAGATTGGTGTGCCTTAACAGTAATATCATACGTCTTCATTTTATAAGATGTCGTTTCGTCATCTGTCACCATTGTGATTAAAGGATTAAGCGCCATGGGCAAACACCGCCTTTTTTCTTTGATTATACTATGATTATCTGCGAAATGCTTTCTTTTTTCTCGCTAGCAACTCTTATGCTATAATTAAGTTGGTAGTTGGATAAGAAAGGAAGGCGTTTATGACTTCACCACGTTATATCAAAATTGCGATGGACTTAGCGGAGCGTATTTACCGCGGCGAGCTAGCCATTGGCGAAAAGGTACGCGGGCGCTCAACCTTAGCTGGGCAGTACGGGGTGTCACCTGAAACGGTGCGCCGTGCAACAAGCCTATTAAGTGAAATGAACGTTGTAAAGGTGTATGACAAAAGCGGCATTTATATCGAATCACGTGAACAGGCCTATGCCTTTTTACAGCAGTACCGAACGAAGCAAAACTTTCAAGAAATCCGCGAGAAAATTGCAAAGTTACAGCAAAAGAAGCAGGCGATTGAAAAGGAGCTTAACCTTTATTTAGATATGTATATGGAATATGCGATTGGCTTAGAGCAGCATACCACCAAGGATGTATTGCGTTACACGTTAACGCAGCAATCCGCCATTATTGGGCGCTCTGTCGCGTCAACGCAGTTTTGGCGACATACCAATGCAACCATTTTGTCCGTGACGCGTAATGCACGCGAGTTTATTTCACCAGGACCAGACTTCACGTTTCAGGTTGGCGACGACATTACTGTGGTATGTGAGCCTGAACACAAAGAAAAACTAACGAAATTTTTAGCAGGGGGCATGTAGATGTTAGCAAAACTATTACAAGAGGCAAAATCTGTCGTCGTTTTTACGGGCGCAGGGATGTCAACCGAAAGCGGATTGCCTGATTTTAGATCAAGTGATGGGCTGTGGCAACAAACCAATCCGCAGCGCATTGCATCCGTTGCCGCATTAAATGATAATGTGGAGCAATTTTTTGAGTTTTATCGCACCCGTGTACAAGGTGTAACAGGGTGTGAGCCGCATAAAGGGCATCATATTTTAGCCAAGTGGCAAGCCGAGGGTATCATCGACACAATAATTACACAAAATGTTGACGGTTTTCATACAGCCGCAAATTCATCAGATGTTTTAGAGTTACATGGCACATTACGCACAGTGCATTGCCAAAGTTGCCAAAAGGAATATAGCAACATGATGTACGAAAAACGTGCATATTATTGTACCTGCGGGGGTACTTTGCGTCCTTCCGTTGTATTATTTGGGGAGATGCTCGACCACTCTGTTGTACTACAGTCTGTCAAGCAAAGCGAATCGGCTGACGTGTTCATTGTGCTAGGGTCGTCACTTTCGGTATCACCCGCCAATCAATTTCCTTTACTTGCTTACAAGCACGGTGCTACACTCGTGATTATAAATGAAGAGGAAACGCCCTATGATCATTTGGCAGCGCTCGTTGTACGTAATGAGAAAATAGGCGATTTTTTAGTCCGTATTGATAATGAGTTACATAGTTGAATTAGAGCGCCTGCTAAGATAATTAGTAGTACGCTCTTTTATTTATGCCTTAATTGCTAGTCAATAGTAAGTAAATGACAAGAGGTTGTAGTGAAATGTGTCCATTGTGTAAACAGCGAATGTGTCTGTTTTATCACAAAAAAGTCCGGATGTAACAGATTTGTAACAGGTAGTTCGCACAAAGTTCACGATTTATGTTAAAAAAAAGCGTAACATAAGAATAGAGCTGAGGAAAAAGCGAAAGGAGCTTTTATAAAATGGAAGAAGTATTATTAGCAAGACTTCAATTTGCTTCAACAACATTGTTTCACTTTATCTTCGTTCCGCTATCAATTGGACTAGCGTTCATTATTGCGGTAATGCAGACAATGTATGTTGTAAAGAAAGACGAAGTATATTTGAAGATGACGAAGTTTTGGGGGATATTCTTCTTAATTAACTTCGCTGTCGGCGTAGTAACAGGTATTATTCAGGAATTCCAATTTGGGATGAACTGGTCAGAGTACTCACGATTTGTAGGTGACATTTTTGGGGCACCACTTGCAGTTGAGGCATTACTGGCATTCTTCTTAGAGTCAACATTTATTGGTATTTGGATTTTTGGATGGAACAAAGTACCAAAGGGCATTCATTTAATGTCAATTTGGTTAGTATCAATTGGTACGATGTTATCAGCATTTTGGATTTTAGTCGCTAACTCATTTATGCAAAACCCAGTAGGGTATACATTGCAAAATGGTCGTGCCGAAATGAACGACGTTGTCGCACTATTATCAAATGAAAAACTGTGGGTAGCATTTCCACATACGATTTTTGCAAGTTTAGCGACGGGCGCATTTTTTGTAGCAGGTGTCAGCGCTTGGAATATTTTAAAGAAACGTGATTTAAACTTATATAAACGTTCATTAAATGTCGGCCTTGTGATTGGTTTAGCCGCTTCAGTGGCAATTGCCTTTTCAGGTCACTCACAAGCAACTTACCTTATGCACGCACAGCCAATGAAAATGGCGGCAGCAGAGGCGCTATGGGAAGATAGTGGTGACCCAGCAGCTTGGACATTATTTGCTAACATTGATGTCGAAAACCGCGAAAGTACAGCGCGTGTCGATATTCCTTACTTATTAAGTTACTTAGCGTATAGCGAGTTCTCAGGTAAGGTTGAGGGTATGGATACCTTAGAGGCAAAATTAATTGAAGAGCATGGTGAGGGCTCTTACATCCCACCAGTTAAAACGGTATTTTGGAGCTTCCGTATTATGGCGGGTACTGGCGGTCTATTGATTGTCATTGCAGGTCTTGGCTTATTACTATCATGGCGCAAAAAGATTGACGCAAAACCTTGGATGTTAAAAGCGTTAATCGCAGCGATCTTTATCCCGTACATTGCTAACTCATTTGGTTGGATTATGTCAGAGATTGGTCGTCAACCTTGGGTAGTAAACGGTTTAATGTTAACAGAAACAGCGATTTCACCTAACGTATCAGCAGGGCAAATTTTATTCTCACTGATTGCCTTCTCTACAATTTATGCAATCTTAGGTGTAATTATGGTATTACTATTCCTTAAAGTGATTAAACGCGGGCCAGAGGAGCCAAAAGAGGAAGATGTTTCGGCAACCGATCCATTTGAGACAGGAGGCGCTCACTAATGGCATTAAGTGAATTTTGGTTTTTACTTATTGGTGTATTATTTGTAGGGTTTATGTTTTTAGAGGGCTTTGACTTTGGTGTTGGGATGAGTACGCGCTTTTTAGCGAAAAACCCTCACGAAAAAGAGTTATTAATTAAAACAATTGGGCCAGTTTGGGACGCAAACGAAGTATGGTTAATTACAGCGGGGGGCGCAATGTTTGCGGCCTTCCCACACTGGTATGCTTCAGTATTTAGTGGGTATTACTTACCTTTCGTACTATTATTACTTGCGTTAATTGTGCGCGGTGTATCGTTTGAGTTCCGCGAGAAGGGCGAGTCAAAAGCGTGGCACGCAACATGGGATGCGGCTTTACTCATTG
Organism: Lysinibacillus sp. BF-4; assembly: GCF_000743635.1. Taxonomy (NCBI): domain Bacteria; kingdom Bacillati; phylum Bacillota; class Bacilli; order Caryophanales; family Bacillaceae; genus Lysinibacillus; species Lysinibacillus sp. BF-4. Next base: position 6,621 of record NZ_JPUW01000027.1, read on the forward strand.
GTAGTATTTTGCCACCATTTTTAGTAGGTGTATTATTTACAAGTATGTTACGCGGCTTACCAATTGACGGTGACATGAACATTCACGCTAGCTTCTTTGGCGACATTGTTAACGTTTATACAGTCATTGGTGGTCTACTATTTGTAGCATTATCTTACTTGCACGGTTTATTCTTCATCACACTAAAAACAGTGGACGACATTCGTGCGCGTGCGCATGCACAAGCTAAAAAAACATATGCTGTTACAGGTGTGTTACTTATTGCCTTTATGGTGATGACAGTAACGGAAACAACAGCTACGGAAGGCAAACTAGGCGGCTTAATTGTGCCAATGTTTGCGGTAGCGGCAGTATTATATGTAGCACTATTCTTCTTTATGACCAAACAAAAAGAGGGACTTAGCTTTACAATGACAGGCTTACTATTTGTGATTACAGTATCAAGCTTCTTTGTAGGACTATTCCCTAACGTGTTAATTAGCTCGACAGATGTAGCAAATAATATTTCGGTATATGCAGCAGCATCAGGCGACTACTCGTTAAAAATTATGACGTATGTGGCGATTACGATGGTTCCGATTGTATTAGGATATACAGCGTGGACGTATTACATCTTCCGCAAACGTATTACGGGTGACCGAGAGGAAGTAGGCTATTAATGGATAAAAACCTTTTGCAATATGATGGCAGTAAACGTGTATTAGCCATCGTTGGTGCGCTTACAGTAGCACAAACGGTAGCGATTATTACGCAAGCCTTATTTTTAGCAAAAGCGATTACGCAAATGTTTCACGGAGCGTCATTTACTGACGTTTCCGTGTCATTTGCTCTTTTTTTCCTTGCACATGTCATTCGACACACATTGCAATGGGCAAAGGAGCGTGTAAGCTATCGTTTTGCTGAACGTACGGCGCATGCATTTCGGGAACAATTAGTTGAACAAATTTTTGAATTAGGGCCACAAGCCGTTGGTCAGCACGGCTCAGGTAATTTAGTGACGCTGACAATTGAAGGTATACCTAAGTTTCGTAAGTATTTAGAGTTATTTATTCCGCGTGTTACCGCTATGGCGGTCATTCCAGCCATTGTTGTGCTGTTTGTTTTTACAAAAGATATTTTATCAGGTGTCATTTTAGTTATTGTGCTACCTGTATTGATTTTATTTTTAATTTTAATCGGTATTGTGTCTAAGCGCCGTATCGACGATCAAATGGAAACGTATCGCTTACTATCCCGCCACTTTGTAGACTCTTTACGTGGCTTAGTAACGTTAAAATATTTAGGACGCAGTAAATCGCACGAAAAAGCGATTGAAACCGTCAGCAATAAATACCGCATTGCTACAAACCGCGCATTGCGCTATGCCTTTTTATCATCTTTTGCGCTCGATTTTTTTGCGAGTTTGTCAGTAGCCATTGTGGCAGTAGAGCTAGGCTTCCGCTTAATTAATGGTGGGGTAGGGCTTGAGATGGCGCTTGCGGTATTAATTTTAGCACCTGAGTACTTTACGCCTGTGCGTGAGTTAGGTAATGACTTCCACGCAACGGTGGATGGTCAAGATGCAGGTAACGAAATCCGCGCCATTTTAGCAACGCCGCGTACAACGAATGAAGGTGCGGTAGCTAAACTACATGCCGCTTCATCTATTGCATTGCAGGATGTAGGGGTAGCTGGTGACGAGGGACGTGCCATTTTACAAGGCATTAACTTAACCACAACAGGCGCACAAAAAATTGGTATTGTCGGTAGTTCAGGTGCAGGTAAGTCTACGCTCATACAAGCGTTAGCTGGTTTTGTGCCAACGACAGGGCAAACAGTAGTAGACGGCGCACCCGCTGTCTTTACGCAAGATGGGTGGCGTCAGCAAATCTCGTATGTACCACAGCACCCGACAATTTTTTCGGCGAGTGTGTTAGATAATATCCGCTTTTATGCGCCACAAGCAAGTGAGCAAGCGGTAATCGAAGCGGCAAAAACCGTTGGGCTTTACTCATTAATTATGAGTTTTCCTGCACAGTTTAATGAAGTGATTGGGCAAGGTGGGCGCGTGTTAAGTGGTGGTGAGGAGCAACGTATCGCCTTAGCGCGTACGCTTTTGCAACAACAACCGCTATTATTATTTGACGAGCCAACCGCTCATTTAGATATCGAAACCGAGCACGATATTAAAGAAATTATTGTGCCAATGCTTGAAGGCAAGACCGTATTCTTTGCGACACATCGTCTGCACTGGATGCAAAACATGGATTATATCGTGGTGCTTGATCAAGGGCAAATTGTCGAACAAGGCACGCACGACGAGCTATTAGCGAAAAAGGGTGCCTATGTTGCCCTACGTCAGGCACAGCGAGGAGTGAGCGCATGAGCTACGCAAAAGCGTATATTATTCCCTATTTAAAAAAATACAGCAAAGTGATGGCTGTGACGGTGCTAATGGGTACGCTCGCGCTATTATCAGCTGCGATGCTGTCCTTTGTGTCGGGCTATTTAATTACCCGCACCTCTGAGCGACCTGAAACGATTTTACTCGTGTACGTGCCAATTGTAGCGGTACGCACCTTTGGTATTTCACGCGCAGTATTTCGTTATGTGGAGCGTTTAATCGGGCATAATGCGGTGCTTAAAGTGCTGTCAGATATGCGCGTTAAGCTCTACCATGCACTAGAGCCGCAAGCTTTATTTATTCGTGAGCGTTTTACAACAGGTGATTTACTCGGTGCATTAGCCGATGATATTGAGCATTTACAGGACGCCTATATTCGTACCGTCTTTCCTACATTGATTGGGCTCTTTGTTTTATTATTTGCGGTAGGTGGCGTGGCAGCAGTGAGTGTGCCGTTTGCTTTAGTGCTCTTTTTCTTGCTTGGCATCATTGCCTTTGTTTACCCATTATGGTCACTGTACCGTATGAAAAAGTACCAAACGGCGGCTAAAGCACAGCATAGCGCACTTTACCGTGATTTTACAGACGCCATTTTTGGTGTGCAAGACTGGTTAATTAGTGGGCGCAAGCAAACCTTTACGCAGCGCTTTAGTAAACAAGCACAAGCGAGTGATGCGGCAGAGAGTAAGCTAGATTTTTGGCAACAAGACCGTGCCTTTCAGTTGCAGCTCTTAACAGGTGTCATTGTTATTGTAGTTGGGCTTTGGGCAGGTTATGAAGCAAGTGTTGGGCATATTATGCCAACGTATATTGCCGCCTTTACGCTCGCTGTGATGCCGATTGTTGAAGGGATTATCCCAATTTCGCACGCTGTAGAGCGTGTACCCGTTTATAAAACGTCCTTACAGCGCATTGATGCAATGCAACAGCAAACCGTTGCGCCGCGTGCGACAGAGCAAGTGCCAACGGATAGCACCATCTCATTTACAAATGTTAGCTACACCTACCCAGGGAGTGAGCAACCAGCGCTACGCAATATTTCACTTAACATTGCCCCAGGCGAAAAAATCGCCATTCTCGGTAAAAGTGGTGCAGGTAAATCAACGCTTATGCAACTGCTACTAGGTAACTTAACGGCAACGTCAGGTGAGGTAACCATTGGTGAGGTCGCAACACCGCGTATTGGTGAAGGCATTTATGATGTAGCAAGTGTGCTTAACCAAAAACCGTACCTTTTTGCGACAACTGTCGAAAATAACATTCGTTTAGGGCGTCAAGATGCTACGAGTGAGGAAGTAGCTGAAGTTGTAGCGCGTGTGGGCTTAGCACCGTATATTGACAGCCTACCTCAGCAACTCAAAACACAAATGGAGGAAACAGGGCAGCGCTTTTCTGGTGGGGAGCGCCAGCGCATTGCTTTGAGCCGTATTTTGCTAAAGGATACACCAATTGTTGTGCTAGATGAGCCAACCGTTGGGCTTGATCCTATTACTGAGCGCATGCTGATGGAAGATATGCTAGCGAGCCTTTCGGACAAAACGGTTATTTGGGTAACGCACCATTTAACAGGCATTGAGCAGATGGACCGTATTTTATTTATGGATGACGGCGAAATCGCCATGCTAGGCACTCACCAACAATTGCTCGAAAATAATACACGCTATCGACGTTTATACGACCTCGATTACGGCTACTAAAAACAAGTGGGAACAGTGAAAATGTTCCCACTTGTTTTTCTATATCTTTATACTTAGCCAATTAACCATATGCTGTAGTATAGTAAGTAATGGCAGACATAACTTTATGCATGGCATGCATACATATAAGGTAATTAGCATCATCTTACTGGGTTTTATGGTATGTAATTTTGACTGAAATAAGGCAAAGGTGTGAGTATGACAAGGCAATTTATATGATACAGACTTGTGCAAAAGCAAAGTGATTGTATAAATTATGGTAGAATAGTAATATAAAATGTGGAAAGTCAAAAGAGGTGTATGTGGTTGTTCATCAAAAAGAAGAAAACTGGTCCTTCTCAACTAAAACTGGACCATGCAGATATGTCGGGATATTTATTAAGGGCGGTGATTACGCGTTACAGCTTGATATTATTGAGCTAGCGCGTGAGGATCTGTGCTTAATGCGCTCTATCCAACCTACCATCACGCAAAATATTGACGATGTAGTCGGTAATTTTTACGAATCAATTGAGCGCGTGCCGCATTTACGTGCCATTATTCAACAAAACAGCTCAACTAGCCGCCTGCGCCAAACGTTAACGGAGCATATTAAGCAAATGTTTACGGGACGCATAGACGAGGAGTATATTTCAGTCCGTCGTAATGTCGCTCGTGTACATGTGCATATTGGGCTGTACCCAAAATGGTATTTAGCGGCCTTTCAACGCCTAGAGGTAGATGTGCGTAAAGTGATTTTAGCGCTCGATGAGGCGTTAGATATTAAACTTAAGCTCATTCACTCATTAGGTAAATTATGTAACTTTGAGCAACAGCTTGTGCTTGAAGAGTACGACAAGTTTTCTGAACAATTAGTTAAGGATAAGCAACAAGAGGTTAACCAACGCGTACGTGAGGAGCTTGGCTCAGTGTCAGGTCATTTAGAGGAGCAGTCACGTTCGACAGCTAATGCGGTAGCAGAGCTTATGCAAAATACGCTTGAAGTAGAGGCCAATGTGCAAACAAGTATTGTAGATGCCGAAGAAACAAAAAACGCTTCGCAAAAAGGGTACACGCAAATGCAACACTTAAGCAATCAAACGCAAGTGATTCACGATAAAACGCAGGAGATGTCTGCGATGGTGCAAGCGCTTAATACATCTTCCTCTGAAATTAAAGATGTAATTGAAATCGTTAAAAGTATTGCAAATCAAACCAATTTACTGGCGCTTAACTCAGCCATTGAAGCAGCGCGTGCAGGCGACCATGGCAAGGGCTTTGCGGTAGTAGCTGATGAGGTGCGTAAGTTGGCTGACCAAACCAAATCGTCCGTTGAGCAAATTGCTACATTGATTGAGGAGTCCAATACAGTAACCGTTGGTGTTGTTGAGGCCATTCGTGATATTCAAGTGTTAGTAAATGAAGGTAAAGCAGAAAACGAGAAGCTGACATCCTCATTTGATGTCATCTCAACACGCGTCACTAAAACCATTGGTGACTTTGACGCGGTGGCCCAGCAAATTACTAGCTTATCCGAAGTTATCACCTCAATGAACGATTCGTCAGAGGCGCTTGAAGCATCAGCGTCGAAACTTGACGAAACAATTCAAAATTTCTAGTCAGCTAGGGTAAATAATTTAGAAAACAAGCCGATATAACTAATTGAATGAATACACCTCTAATAGCGCAAACACTACTATTAGAGGTTATTTTTTTGTAATGGAAAGGAGCCACTCACATGCCAACACAACAATTTTGGGATGAGATTTTACCAGAGCTTGCGGATAAGCTCGACCAAGTTTCGCAAACCATCGCAACTAATACATATATTGGTGAAACTAAGCGCCAACTGCGTAAAATTATTGATGATGCACGTAGTGAAACACTTATTTTATTTATTGGTAACCGAGAAACAGGTAAATCGACAATTATTAATGGCCTTGTAGGACGCGAGGTTATTGCACGTAACCGCGGTGAATTTGCGACAGCTAACACATTTATTCGGTACGGGGACAAGGAGCAAGTAACGGCCTATTTTTACGACGATGTGGAGGAGACCTTCGCGCTAGATCGCTTGCCGCTCCTTACAAGTTCAGAAAGCTACACATCTAAATTATTACAATCACATATTGATTATATTAATGTGTATTTACATGAGCCAATGCTTAAACAAATGACGCTCATTGACACATTGTCATTACAGGAAGAAGAAGGCACAGCCTTTTTATCACCCGCCTTATTAAACCGTGTGGACGAAATCTTTTGGGTGCTTCGCCCGGATAAGGCGATTGATGCAGAGGAGCTGCGTGTGATTGAGCATTTACGTGAGCGTGAGGTGCGCCCGTATTGCATTATTAATGAAATTGCAGATCAGCAACAAAATGCCGCGTTTGTGACGATGGTTAAGGAGCAATATGGTCATTTATTTGACGAGGTCATTTATGTCGCTGCGCTCGAAATCGAAAGTTATTTGACAACAAAAGACCTTGTACACTGGGAGGCAAGCCGCTTTGATAGTTTAGTCGCTAAGCTTGAGCAATTTGCGCGTGATAAAGAAGCGCGTACACGCCGTATTTTACTGCGCTTTATTGAGTGGCTTGAGCGTTTCGAAATCGAAACATCACTGCTACCAAAACGTGAGCCACTATGCACAGCTGTAGAGGAGTTAACGCATTATGAGAGTAATGTGATGCTAACGACGGCTCAGCACCAACAAAGCATTGCGGCAATTGCAACGCATGAGGCAGCTTATGCACATGCGGCAGGCGCATTTGACGGGGTTAATACCCTGTACCAATTGTTGCAAGCATTAGAGGATGCTACGTATTTAACAGACGAAGTTGTCATTGAGTTTACGATGAAGGCAGAGGCTTACTTGCAAACAGTAGGGGCTTACCGCAAAGCCCATCTTGCTTATGAGCAACATGCACAGCAAGTAACAACTAACTTAAATGCTATGTCACAAGAACAACGCGAGGCACTATTAGCGGACGAAGCGGCGACGATTCATCAAGATATTGCTTATGCACATGAGTTGTTTGACAAAATGATGGTAAGCTATACAGCAATTGCAGAGGCTGAACAGCACGTTACGAGCCGCTGGGATGCGGTAGAGCAACGCCTGCAGGACAATCATACAAAAGAGTTAAGCTACCATTTAAAAACAGCTACGCATTTAATCCAAACGCGTCAAAAAGAGCTTGCGGCATTAAAGCTAAGTGTTATTAAAATGGATGAGTTTACGTGTTTAATTGAGGCGCAAGGTATGTTGCGCGATGTTGTTTGGCGTTATATTAAAAATACAGAGTTACCGCTATCTACTAAAGAGAAGGCGTATACAGACGAGCTTATCCAAAATATTTCACGTGTGGATTTATCAGGCAATGGTATTTTAACGCGCAGTGGCGCAGTTAATGTAGTCAACCAACGTGTGGAGGATGCAACATTTGCAACGCGCTACCCTGTGGTCACTTTACAGTTAGAAGAAAACGGACTTAAATCAGCAGATATCCCACCACTGCCGAAAAAAGTGACGGTCTAAAGATTTTTCGCTATAATAATAGCGAGGTGATTGGATGTATTGCAGTGAAGCAAAACTAGATGTACGTTACGGTGAAACAGACCAAATGGGTGTGGTGTATCATGCCAATTATATTATTTATATGGAGGTTGGGCGTGTACAGTTGATGAAGGATTTAGGCTTTGTCTACGCTGATCTCGAGGATATTGGTTATGTTTCGCCTGTGATGGATTTACAAGTTTCGTATAAGGCGGCACTACGTTATGGTCAAACAGTAACGATTCGTACATGGATTGAAAAACATGAGCGTGTGCGTACAACGTATGGCTATGAGATTTTACATGAGGATGGTACGGTAGCAGCAACGGCAACGTCTGTCCATGCGCTTGTGACAAAGGACGGGTTACGCCCTGTAGCACTGCGTAAAGTAGCGCCTGAGTGGGACGCAGCTTATGTAGAAGCGGCAAAAAAATAACTGTAACAGCTATGCCTTTAGAGGTGTAGCTGTTTTTTTGCGTGGGTTGACTTTTAGGCAGTACCTCACGCAAAATGAAGGCACAAGGGGGAGAGGTTATGCGAATTATTTCGATTTGTCCAAGTAATACAGAGCTAGTGGCACACCTTGGTTTAACTGAACAGCTTGTTGGGGTGGATGATTTTTCGGATTATCCAAGCAGTGTTAAGGCGTTGCCGCAGCTTGGCTCAGATTTAGCGATTAATATGGGGCGCGTAAAGGCGCTCGCACCTGATATTGTGATTGCCTCACTAAGCGTGCCAGGGATGGAGCGCAATGTGCAAGCACTCGAAGCGGCAGGCCTACCGCATTTGATTTTAAATGGGCAGAGCCTTGCGGACATTCAGGCTGATTTAGCGGCAGTAGCTGCAGTGTGTGGGGTAACAGCGCGTGCGCGTGTACTTAATGCACAAATTGACGCAAAAGTAGCAGAGCTTAAAGCGATTGCCGCAACAGTTAGCCCGCTGTCGGTTTACTGGGAGTGGTGGCCGAAGCCGATTTTTACACCAGGTGGGGTTAACTGGCTAACGGAGATTAGTGAGCTAGCGGGGGCACGCAACATTTTTGCGGACCGTGCTGAAGCAAGTTTACAAGAGTCGTGGGAAACCGTAGTAGCGCGCGATCCTGACAAAATTTTAATGGCATGGGTTGGGGTGGCGCATGACAAAATGAAACCAGCACTGATTAAAAAGCGCCCACAAGCGGCACAAATGACGGCTGTACAGCAAGATGCCATTCATTTACTCGAGGAGCATTTGTATTGCCGCCCTTCACTGCGTTTAATTGAAGGGGCAGTGCGCCTTGGTAAACTTTTGCATCCAACAGCTTACGCACATGTGACAGTGCCTGACTGGCTTACAATATAAATGAAACCGCGTTGCGTGAGGCATCGCGGTTTTTTTATTAGCCAATGACCACATCTTCATGCGGATAGCCGATTTTTGGTGGCTCTGCTTGTGCAAGGCTAAACAGTAGCGTTAAAGGACCAAGCTTACCAAGCATCATCGTTGCAATAATGAGCAGTTTGCCAATCATGCTGAGGTCAGCCGTAAAGTTAACGGATAGCCCGACAGTGCCAAAAGCAGAGACGGTTTCAAATAATAGGGTTAAAAAAGGCGCATGCTCCGTTAAAGTTAAGCAAAATGTAACGAACACTACCCACAATAAGCTAATCGTTGTAAGTGCGAGTGCCTTAGTAATAATCGCAGGGCGAAGGGTGCGGCGTAACACCACAACCTCTTTGCGCGAGCGTAAAAAGGCAAGCGTTGTACAAATAATGACAATAAAAGTAGTAAGCTTAATACCACCTGCTGTAGAAGCACTACCGCCCCCAATAAACATTAGTATAATAAGCATAAATAAAGAGCCGTCCTCTAATCCGCCAATATCAACGGAGTTAAACCCTGCGGTACGGGCAGTGACTGCTTGAAAATAAGCGCCAAAAAATTGTTCATTTACGGGCAATGTTTGTGTATATTCAATCGCAAAAAGTAGTACGGTTGCGACTGTAGTAATAATAAGTGTGCCAATCAGCATCAGTTTACTATGCAACGTAAGGCGGCGGTTTGTAGCGTAGTGACGCACGTCCATCAGCACGGTAAAGCCAAGCCCGCCAACTATAATAAGCGCGCTAATAGGTAACACAATGAGTGGGTCGCGCACAAAAGCTACTAAACTGTCGTCCCATAACGCAAATCCCGCATTATTAAAAGCCGAAATGGCATGGAAAGCGCTGTAATACAGCCCTTTTGTCAGCCCAAACATTGGCACAAAGCGCCACGCTAATACGAATGTACCAATGCCTTCGATTAACAAGGTGTACAGTAAAATCACACGTATTAAATGCACCATGCCTGTGAGCGAAGTTTGATTGAGCGCAAATTGGATGGTCAGGCGCTGTTTTAACCCGATTTTTTTACCAAGCACCAAAAATACGAGGATGGCAAAGGTCATAATGCCAAGCCCACCTACTTGAATGAGGGTGATGATAATTAGTTGCCCTACTACGGTAAAGTCGTGCGCTGTACTAAGTACAACAAGCCCTGTTACAGTCATGGCAGAAGTAGCGGTAAATAGCGCATCTAGCCACGTAATCGTGCCTGTTGTGGCAAACGGCAACTTTAGCGCCATAGTGCCAAGTGTAATGCCAATGAAAAAGACCAGCACTAGGGTGAGTGCAGGGTTTATGGTTTTCTTCGTCATCCATCATCACCTATCCTTTTGCTTCATTACTACCCACTCTTTTTTGTTATAAGCCTAGGTTAAAAAATTTAGTGTAATGCTGTTAGGGGAGGGGGAGTCTGTTTTATTGTTTTAGCTTTTCAGCTAACAGAAAGTACACAACACTTTTGATGGCTGCTTTTTAACTGCGTTGAGGTTGTGCGGTTGTTTCAACATTTAGCGCCCTCCAACATCCATCGAATCTTTCAAGCCCTCTCCACTTTTAGGTTTATCTAGTTTCGCAAAGCAACGACTTGGTCACTTCACCCGTTCAGTGAAAGCCAAAGTACGCCTTTCCTGCACGTGTTCCAGTGCCTACGTCGTTAAACGCTTTGCTCCACTTTTAGGTTTTATCCAGTTGCGAAAGGCAGCTTCTTGTGTCATTTCACTTTTGTGTCTGAACGCAAAGAACGCGTTCAACCCAGTTGGCTAGCCAACCCGACTAACTTCTTCCGCTGTTTCAATCAGTCATCAGAAAGCAAAAAAACGCTTTCGATGTCTGCTTTCCAACTGCGTTGAAGTTGAACAGTCGTTTTGGCTTTTAATAGCTCCAATGCCCTGCGAAGCTTAACGCCTTTCTCCACTTTTAGGTTTTATGGCGATTTGTTGGCTTTTTCTGAAGAATTAAAAAGAAATGGGGTGGGATATGATAAATGTCACTAGGCAATGCTAGTTTAGCTGTGTATAGTGGATGAAATAGGCTAAAATGTCTAGCTTGGAAATTAGAGGAGTTGTCAGTATGACGGAGAAAATCGCCTGGGTTACAGATACAGCGGCGCTACTAAGTGATGAAGTGATTAAACAATATAATGTACATGTGTTACCTTTACACATTGTATTTACTGATATGGATATACGCGAAACAATTGATATAACAAGTGAAAAATTTTATGAAAAATTACAAGGCACTAAAGAGCACCCAAAGACATCTCAACCACCGATTGGTGAGGTGATTGCGCTGTATGAACGTTTAAAAGCGGAAGGCTATACATGTGCGGTAGCGGTGCATACGTCAAAGCATTTATCAGGCACGTACCAAACAGCATTTGCGGCAGCTGAGCAAGCGGGCTTTACGGTGTACCCGATTGACTCTAAGATTGGCTCATTCCCGATGCAAAAAATGATTGAAGTAGGTAACGCTATGCAGGCAGACGGTGTAGCAGCAAGCGAGATTGCCGAGCAGTTAACGGCTATGGCAGATCGTACACGCCTATCTTTTATTCCAACAAGCTTGTCACAACTGCACAAAAGCGGACGCGTGTCAGGTACGCAGTTGTTTTTAAGTAATTTACTAAATATTAAGCTAGTCATCAGTTTTGAGGACGGCGTAGCTACTATGAAAGAAAAAGTGCGTGCGGATAAGCGAGCACGCGGTTATGTCGTGAAGCAGCTTGGTGACGATGTACTGCATCATGGTGTGACTCAAGTTGCGGTAATTCATTGTAATAATGAAGAAGTGGCAAAAAAGTGGCGCGGTGAGTTGCAGATTGCCTTCCCTCAGGTAACTTTTAGCATAACAGAGCTTAGCATTTGTGTAGGTGTTCACGCAGGTGAAGGTACACTGGGCTTAAGTTGGGTGCAAGGGGTATAAAACACATAAAAATGACTCGTTTCCTGTTTACAGGAGCGAGTCATTTTTTTTAGTGTTAAGAAAGTCTTTTAAGGCGGCACGCGTGCGTGGTAATGGTGTAGGTGCGCCTAATGTAGCGGCAACGTCAAACACCCACGGTTTTTCGAGGTGCGCTTTTTGGAGTAAATCATCTTGGTAAAATACATCGTACGGATTGCCGTCATAAATAATCGTACCTTCGTGTAGCACAACAATGCGGTCAGCCCATTCATAGGCGAGCTGGGTGTCATGGGTGGAGAGCAGCACTGTGCGCTCGTCTGTTTCGAGCTGTTTTAGTAGCCCAAGCATTTGTGTAGCGTAGTAATGGTCAAGCCCAGCGGTTGGTTCGTCTAGGATTAAAATACGTGGCATCATCGCCAGTACACCTGCAATAGCCACCCGCTTTTTTTGCCCAAGGCTTAAAAAATGAATGGGCTTGTCTTGTAGCGCTTCAATCTCAGCTTCTTTAATCGCCCAGTTTACTTGTTCATGCACCTTATCTTTTGACCAGCCAAGGTTAGTTGGGCCAAATGCGATGTCTTGTTTAACATTGCCCGAAAACAACTGAGCATCGGGATCTTGAAAGACAATACCAACGGACTGGCGTACATGGGCAAGCTCTTTTTTACTATAACGCATCGGTTTACCATTAAAGCGCACATCACCACTAGAGGGCTGTAAAATGCCATTTAATTGTTGAAATAACGTAGATTTACCCGCGCCATTATGACCAATTAACGCAATGCGCTCACCCTGTCCAATTGTTAGCGAGAGCTGCGTTAGTGCCTCTGTGCCGTCAGGGTAGCGGTACGAAATATTGTCTAGCTCAAAATAATTTACCATTGTCTACCTCCTACATAAATCAAAACAATTGTGCCAAATACTACAGCAATGCCTACCCAGTTGCGCTTATTAAACTGCCATTCTTCTTCAAAATAAAGCGGTGTCGTGTTGCTTGGGTCATAACCGCGCGAGAGCATTGCATTTGTTAGCTCTGTGGAGCGTTGTAGCACCTCAATAAATAACGAAGAAACAAGTAACCCAACAGAGCGTAGCCACTGCCGAGGGGACTGGTAGCCAAGGCGTGATTGCTGGGCAATATAAATTTTTTGCGTGTTTTCTAAAAAAATAAAAATAAAGCGGTACGTCATTTCACATAGCTCTACAAAAAGTGCAGGCACACGCCATTTATACAGCACATAGCAAATGGCTTGTACCGATGTAGTTAAAATTAAAAAGTACAAGGAGCTAATACTGCCAAGCACAACAAAAAATAGCTGACGTGCTGTAGCTACACTTGCCTCGCCAATAAATACCTGAAACGAGCCAAAGGAGTAAGCAAAAATATGCGGTGGCAGTGTTGTAGTTGTACCTGCAAAGGATAATAAGATGGCCAGTAAACTTGTCAGCAAAAAGAAGGCAGGGAGCAGTAAGAGCTTTACATAATACGTCCAAGGGATTTTTGCCCCAAAAATGATAAAAGCACTCATCACAATAAATGTGATGAGTGAAATGGTTGTGTCACGTACTGTTAAGGAAAATAGCAGCAGCAGTGCCGTGAAAATCATTTTTTCCATCGGATGAACGTGTTTTAATTGATTAATATAAGCATATTTATCAATTAGTAGCATTTACAGTCCTTCTTTTTTACGATGCTTACCGCGTGTAAAGCCTACGAAGTAGCCAATGAAGCCTGCGCCAATTGCCGCTTGTAATACAAATAATAAGCTTTCGATTTCGCCACTTGGCGGCTCCCAAAACGACTCGAACCAAGGTTCATAGCCCGCATTAATCTCACCAATAGCTTCCTCTGCCTCGCCGTCCGCACCTTCAAACTCCGCATCTTTTAACATAAAGATAGGCACAATCGCTAGCAAAATAACAATCGCAAATAATAATAAGTTTTGTTTCATTGTGCAGCCTCCTTACGTGGTAATACACGTAGTGATTTTAGCTCTGAGAAGTTGTATTTCTTTAAGAAGTTCATAACAATTACGGTTAAAATACCTTCACTAATGGCAAGTGGAATTTGTGTTAAAGCAAAAATACCCGCAAATTTAGAGAATGATGCGAAGAAACCACCAACCTCAGAAGGGAAAGCTAATGCTAATTGGAATGATGTTACAACATACGTACCTAAGTCACCTAAAAACGCTGCGAAAAATACGGCTAGTGAAAACGATAGCCCCATTTTAAGCGCTGCTTTATACGTGAAGTAAACAATGAAAGGTCCAACGACAGCCATTGAGAAAGCGTTAGCACCAAGTGTAGTTAAACCGCCGTGCGCAAGTAATAATGATTGGAATAATAGCACAATTGAGCCGATGACGCTCATCGCAAGTGGTCCAAATAACACAGTACCTAACCCAACACCAGTAGGGTGTGAACAGCTACCCGTAACTGACGGGATTTTAAGTGCTGATAAAACAAAGGCAAATGCGCCTGACAGCCCTAAAATCATTTTTGTTTCGGGGTTTTCCTCGATTGTTTTTTTAATTGAACGCAAGCCTAAAATAACAAATGGAATGGTTAGCACCCACCAAAAAATGGCCCAACCAACAGGTAAGTAGCCTTCCATGATGTGCATGGCATAGGCACGCTCAGGAATGAGCAGTAAAATAACTGCAAAATAACCAAGCTTCGGTAAAAATTTCAACATAAAAATCCTCCTATTCAAGTAAAAGTAAGTATGAGGATATAAAAAAGCACTCTTAATCATAAGAGTGTTTACGACAAAATAAAGCAAGCCCTATACAGACTGCCTTGTTTCGCACACCCATCCTCGTAGGTTGAAACGGATCACATCCAAACTAGGTAGGTCTCCTGGCTCGACATCAGCGCACTACATAGCCTTCCCGCAAATTTAGCAGTGGCAATTTATGTATGCTCCGTCTTACAGTGGCGGGACCGCGTTGGCATTTCACCAAACTTCCCTGTTACGTTGCGTAGGCAACACCTAACTTGGCTAACTATGTGCTATTTCAAAATAAGTTTAGCACGCAAAGTAAATTTTGGCTATACGATTTTTTATTATTCAGAAAATCCAACTAGGTAGAAAGTTCTGAAAAAACGCACAAGAGACAGCTCAATGAAAAAGTCAGTTTGAAAATGTGCCAAAGTAGTATATGATAAAGAAAATGAATATTGCAAAATAGTTAGAAGTTTTTACGTCTTTTAGGAGGCGTAAAATAAAGGGAAATTGGTGAAAGTCCAATACAGCCCCCGCTACTGTAATAGTGTTGCTACAACAATAACCACTGAATAATTATTCGGGAAGGTGTTGTGGCGTATAGCTTAAGTCAGGAAACCTGCTTCTATCTTTTGTTTCTACAATTTTCGGAGGGAAAAGGGCGGATAACAATTAGCTAACGCAGTAGTAGTATGCGCGCTTTTTATTAGAAGTCTTAACACCCCACCGATGTTAAGGCTTTTTTTGTTGGTCAATAAAGGGGGAACGCGTATGACAACGTGGGATTTAGTAGGGATGCAGCACCATATTTTATTATGTAATGGTAGCTCATGCATGAAAAAGGGTGCTGAAGAAGTAACGCTTGCGGTACGTGATGAAATTGAAAAGCTTGGCTTAGACGAGCAAATTCATACAACACGTACAAAATGTAACGGGCGCTGTAAGGATGCGTGTGTCGTAACCGCCTATCCTACAGGCAACTGGTATAACGTACCAGACGAAGCGGCGGCACGCACAGTTGTGCAAGAATTAATGCAGGATGGCCCTAAGGCACATCGCGTTTATACGATGCAGGAGGGTGCGATTATTCGTACAGAAGAAACACCTGCAATCAAAGGGATAGCGAAGAATAAGTAGGCTGGAGAGTGGTAGCATGACACAGAAAAAAGGGAAATTATTAGTTGTAGGGTTTGGCCCTGGCGACTTTAAACATATTACAGCGCGTGCTGTAGAGGCATTAAAAGAAAGTGACTTAATTATTGGCTATAAAACGTATGTGGATTTAATCCAAAATATTTTGACACCTGAGCAAGAGGTTATTGGCACAGGCATGACAGAAGAAGTAGCGCGTGCACAGGAGGCCTACAAAAAGGCGCTTGAGGGCTATACAGTTGCGGTAATTTCGAGCGGTGACTCAGGCGTATATGGTATGGCTGGCTTAGTGTACGAGGTATTAGTCGAAAAAGGTTGGACAGAGGCTGATGGTATTGAGGTTGAGGTTGTACCAGGTATTTCGGCAATTAACTCTTGTGCGAGCTTACTTGGCGCACCTGTAATGCACGACTCATGTACGATTAGTTTAAGTGACCACCTCACACCATGGAACTTAATCGAAAAGCGTATTGAAGCAGCCGCAATGGCGGACTTTGTTATTGCGCTGTATAACCCTAAAAGTGGTCGCCGCACACGCCAAATTGTTGAGGCACAGCGTATTTTATTAGAATACCGCTCACCTGATACACCAGTAGGGCTTGTAAAATCAGCTTACCGTGATAATCAAAATATTATTATGACAAATTTAGCGGATATGCTAAATCACGACATTGGCATGTTAACAACTGTTGTTATCGGTAACTCGTCTTCCTTCTATTATGATAATAAAATTATTACACCACGTGGCTATCAACGTAAATATACACTAGGTGACGAAAAACAACCGCTTCGCCCGCACCAACGCCTAAAGAAAGAAGCAGAGCCTTGGGCATTAGACCAAGAAACAGGCGAGGCAAGCCTTGATTACTCTAACAAAGATTTAATGCGTGAGAGTGAGGCAGCACCGCACCAATCTGTAAAAGTTGAGCAACAAGCGCCAAAAAAGAGCGCACTTGAGATGGCTTCTGCCGCACTAGCTATGGTGTCTGGGACTGCGCCTAAAAAACTGGTACAGCAAAAAATGGAGTCTATTTTCGAGCTTGCGGTAAGTCCTGGCGTAGCTAATAAGTTTTTTACACCACAGCAAATGACAATGCTTGCTGAGGTTGTAGGCGAAAAAGGCACAATGGAATATACACCTGACCACCAAATCGTCTTAAAAATTCCGACAACGGATCCTGAAGCAATTACACAAAAGCTTGCGTCTGTGGACTTTTACCTAGAGCCAGTTGGCGATGTACTACGTGTAAAAGCGTGTGACTTCTGCTACGGCGAAAAAACCGAGTCCATTCCTGTAGCGAATGAGCTCTATGACAAATTAGCAGGGCTTAGTTTGCCAAAAGAGCTAAATATCGGCTTTAACGGCTGTGGTATGGCGTGTTATAAAGCAACATTTGAGGATATTGGCATTGTGTACCGTAAAGGTAAGTTTGATTTATTTATTGGTGCTAAACCAGTAGGACGTACAGGGCACGCAGGGCAACCTGTGTTAGAGGGCATTCCAGCCGACCAAATTATTGGCATGGTTTCGCAAATTGTTGAGGAGTATAAGGCAAATGCTCACCCAAATGAGCGCTTGTTTAAATATTTCCGCCGCGTGAAAGAGATTGGCGGCTTTAGCTTTATTGATATGATGTCAAAAATTAAAGTAGAACCTGCACCTTGTGGGGATTAAGGGAGAGAACAACATGAAAGCAATTTTATTCGTAGGGCACGGCAGCCGCTTACCAGCAGGCAATGATGAGGTACGTAACTTTATTCAACAAATGACACCAAGTATTCCAGAGGAGTATATTGTCGAAACGTGCTTTTTAGAATTCGAAAAGCCAAATATTCCAACAGGTATTAAAAATGCGGTTGAACGAGGCGCAACAGAAATTTATGCGATTCCGATTATTTTATTACAAGCGGGGCACTCAAAAATCCATATCCCGCATGAAATTGACGAAGCAAAAGTGGATTACCCTAATGTGAAATTTACGTATGGTCGCCCAATTGGCATCCATGAAGAAGTTATCGAAATTTTACTATCACGCCTACAACAAACAGGCTTTGCCATTGAAGAAGAGCATAAAGATACTGCGGTTTTACTTATTGGTCGCGGTGGTAGTGACGCGGATGCTAACAGTGATTTTTATAAAATCAGCCGTCTATTATACGAGCGTTTAAACGTAGCTACTGTAGAGCCAGCCTTTATGGGCGTAGCCGCACCTTTAGTAGATGAAGGGATGGAGCGTTGTTCACGCTTAGGCGCTAAAAAAGTAATTATGTTGCCGTACTTTTTATTTACAGGCATTTTAATGGAGCGCATGGCAAAAATGAAAGAGCGCTATGAAGTAGATTACCCTGAACTAACAATTGAGCTTGCAGAGTACTTTGGTTACCATGACAAGCTAAAAAATGTGCTGCATGACCGTATTAATGAGGCCGTAGCAGGTGAAGTGAAAATGAACTGTGATACTTGCCAGTACCGTATTAATGCGATGGACTTTATCGACCATCATCACCATCATGATGATGACGATCACCATCATGGCCACAGCCATTCACATGACCATGACCATTCACATGACCATTCACATGATCACGACCACGCTTGTGACGGACACGACCACAGTCATTCGCACTGCCATTCGGAGGCAAAAAATTGATTTTATTTTTAGCAGGTACATCAGATGCGCGTGAGTTAGCTGTGCAAGTAAAAGCAGCGGGCTATGAGCCGACAGCAACGGTCGTCACAACGTCGGCAGAGACAAGCCTAAAGGAAGCGGGTCTACAAGTTAAAGTAGGGCGCAATACGGCAGATGATATGGTGCAAATGATTACAAACGAGGGCTTTACCGCTGTTGTAGATGCTAGTCATCCCTTTGCGGAAGAAGCCTCAAAAAACGCAATGGCAGCAGCTAAAGCGGCAGGTGTACCGTATATTCGTTTTGAGCGTGAACGCGAATTTTACAGTCACCCACTCGTAACCGTAGTGAAGGATTATGAGGAGGCGGCGCAACTCGCTAAAGCAAAAGGCGGCGTCATTATGCTGACAACAGGCAGTAAAACCTTACAAACTTTTACTAATGTATTAAACGACGTAGAAGGTGTGCGCTTACTGGCGCGCATGCTTCCGCGCTTAGATAATATGGAAAAATGCGCGGCGCTTGAAGTGCCACAAAAAAATATTATTGCGATTCAAGGGCCATTCTCAAAAGAGCTTAACGTCGCACTCTACAACCAATACGGCGTGGACGTTATGGTAACGAAAGAGAGCGGCAAGGTAGGCTCAGTTGACGAAAAACTTGAGGCGGCTATCGAATGCGGTATTCAAACGATTATGATTGCGCGCCCAGACATTGCTTATGGGCATACACATGCCACATTTGAAGGCGTTATTAACGAATTAAACGAAACTTTAGGAGGAACAAACTAATGGATTTCCAAACAGACTTTAAACCACTAACAGTAGACCCAGATAAAATTTACGACTATTCTTTCTCAATCATTTCGGAAGAATTTGGTCCACATGATTATACAGAAGACGAATGGCGTGTAGTACGTCGTGTTATCCATGCATCAGCAGACTTTGATTTAGGACGTAGTGTTGTAGTACACCCTGACGCAGTAGCAGCAGGTGTTGCAGCAATTCGTGCAGGTAAACCTGTCATTGCAGACGTACAAATGATTGAGGCAGGCTCTGGTCGCAAGCGATTCCAAAAGCATGGTGGCGATTTAACTTGTCATATCGCGGACGAGGACGTAGCAAAAGCGGCGAAGGCAGCAGGCGCAACACGCGCAATTATGTCAATGCAAAAGGCAGCTAAATTATATGATGGCGGGATTTATGCGATTGGTAACGCACCAACAGCACTACTTGAGCTTATCCGTTTAGTTAAAGCAGGCGAAGTAAAGCCTGACCTAATTATCGGTATGCCAGTAGGCTTCGTATCAGCGGCAGAGTCAAAAGAGGAGCTCCTTAAATTAGAGGGCATCCCTTACATTACTAACCGCGGTCGTAAAGGTGGAAGTACGGTAACAGTTGCAGCACTCAACGGTTTATCTTTACTAGCTGACGCTAAGGACGAGTAATATGAGCATGCAGCAACCGAAAAAAGACCCGAAGGAAATGCGCCACGGTTATACGACGGGGTCCTGTGCAACAGCGACGGCACGTGCCGCCCTACTCGCATTAATTACGGGTGAGGCACAGCCAGAGTCAACGATTTATTTACCAATCGGACGCCACCATACCTTTACAATCGAAGAAAACGTGTTTAGTGAGGGTGCAGTACGCTGTGACACAATTAAGGACGCTGGCGATGACCCAGACGCAACACATCTTGCTGTAATTCAAGCGACAGTAAGCTGGGCAGACACACCAGGCATTCATTTAGACGGGGGTATCGGGGTCGGGCGAGTAACAAAGCCCGGCCTTGCTGTGCCTGTGGGCGAAGCGGCAATTAATCCCGTTCCGCGCAAAATGATTTTAACGCATGTGCAAGAGGTGCTAGATGAGCATCAAATTGAGCGTGGGGTTAATGTGGTGATTTCTGTACCTAAAGGTGAAGAAATGGCGAAAAAAACACTTAATGGTCGTTTAGGCATTTTAGGTGGCATTTCGATTTTAGGCACGCGCGGCACAGTCGTACCATTCTCGAGCTCAGCCTATATGGCGAGTATTGTACAGGCGATTAGTGTGGCACGCGAGGCAGGTTGTGACCACTTAGTTATTACAACGGGCGGACGCAGTGAAAAGTACGGCATTGCCGAGTACCCTGATTTACCAGAAGAAGCCTTTATTGAAATGGGTGACTTTGTCGGCTTTACGCTTAAGCATTGCAAACGCTTAGGGATGCGTAAAGTATCACTTGTGGGCATGATGGGTAAGTTTTCGAAAGTCGCGCAAGGCGTAATGATGGTGCACTCAAAAAGCGCGCCCATTAACTTTGAGTTTATGGCCGAACTTGCGGCAGATGTTGGCGCAACAGGTGAAGTACTAGAGCTTGTAAAAAATGCAAACACCGCTTCGCAAGTAGGCGAAATTATGGCCGAACATGGCTTCGACCAATTTTTCACACATTTATGCGAGGCTTGTTGCTACGCGGGGCTTAACCACGTACGCGGCGGACTTACGCTCAGCACTTCGATTTATACAATGAAGGGCGAGCTACTTGGAAAGGCGGATGACATTGACGAAATCGATGAAGCTAATTGGCATAGGGGATAACGGGATAGCTAGCCTACTCCCGCAATATATTGAATGGATTAACCAAAGTGAAGTGTTAGTCGGTGGCGAGCGCTTACTGGCGTTCTTCCCACATTATCAAGGCGAAAAAGTAGTGGTAAAGGGCGGCTTAAAAGCATTAGTCCAACAACTTGAACAAGAAACACGTAACACCATTATTTTAGCATCAGGCGACCCGCTATTTTATGGCATTGGCAGTTATTTATCAGCTAAGCTCAACATAGAGGTTTACCCGTATATGAGCTCTGTACAGCTAGCATTTAGCCGTATGGGCGAGGGTTGGAGTGATGCCTATATTACAAGCGTACATGGTCGCCCAATTAAGGGGCTAGCTCAGCGTATTAATGGCAAAAAGAAGGTAGCACTTTTAACAGACGAAACGAATAGTCCAAATGCTATTGCAAGCTACCTTAAACATTTTGATATGACGGAGTACCAAGCCTTTGTAGCCGAAAACCTACAAGGTGAGCAAGAAAAATGCGGTTGGTATACGTTAGACGAGATGGAAGTCGGCAGTTTTTCGCCATTAAATGTAGTGATTTTAAAGCAAACCGCACCTGCTCGTGTGTGGCCGCTAGGCATTGACGATGAGGAGTTTTCGCAGCGTAAGCCTGAAAAAGGGCTTATTACAAAAAAAGAAATCCGCGTGTTAACACTGCAAGCCATGCGTTTGCATGAGCGTAGCATTGTGTGGGATGTTGGCACATGTACAGGCTCAATGGCAATCGAAGCGGGCAAAATTGCGCGTGAGGGGCAAGTATTTGGTGTCGAAAAAAACGAACCAGACCTTGCGAACTGCATGGCCAATCAAAAAAAATTCCGTGTGGATATGACAGCCATCCATGCGAAAGCACCAGAAGGGCTTGATACCTTCCCAAATCCCGACAGTATTTTTATTGGCGGTACAGGCGGCGAAATGACAGATTTAATTGCGCTGTGCTGTGAGCGTTTAAACGAAGGCGGCACAATTGTGTTAAACGCCGCAACCATCGAAAACCTTTACCTTGCTGTAGAGGCATTTAAAAAGGCTGACTTTAATGTAGCCGTAACACAGGCACAAATTGCGCGTAGTAAGCCAATCTTACACATGACACGCTTTGTACCACTTAACCCGATTTATATTATAGCTGCCACGCGAAAGGAAGAAGAAAATTGACAAACTACGGTACATTATGGGGGCTAGGCGTAGGCCCAGGCGACCCCGAGCTTATTACAGTAAAGGCTTTCCGCTTATTACAGGAGTGCCCTGTAATCGCTTATCCTAAAAAAATGCGCGGTAGTAAAAGCTACGCACACCGCATTGTAGATGTGTATATTAACCCTGACGAAAAAGAAATGCTAGGGCTTGTATTCCCAATGACAAAGGACCCTGCCATTTTAGAGCGCGACTGGGTGAAAGCGGCTGAAGCGATGCACGAAAAATTAGCAGAAGGCAAGGACGTAGCATTTGTTACAGAAGGCGACCCTATGCTGTTTTCGACGTTTATTCATGTGATGCGTATTTTTGAAGATAAATACCTGACGTACCAACAAAAACAGTTGCGGGTATTTCTTCTTTTAATGGCTCAGCTAACCGTTTAAATTTACCATTAGCGGACGGTGATGACCGCGTAGCAATGATCCCTGCGTACGATGATTACGACGCGATGCGTGAAGCGATCGAAACACATGATGCTATTGTCTTTATCAAAGTAGCAAAAGTGCTTGATTTAATGCTTAAAGTGTTAGATGACCTAGGCATACGCGATAAAGCGCATGTTGTCACAAAAGTAACGTCAGATGAGGAAATCATTTGGGATATTAACGAGCTAGACGGTGTAGAACTTAATTACTTATCATTAATGGTGGTGCGAAAATAATGGAAAAATTCATTTATATTGTAGGATCAGGTCCCGGAGATCCGGATTTAATTACCGTAAAGGGCTTAAAAATTTTACAACAAGCAGATGTTGTGATGTACACAGACTCATTAGTTAGTGAAGAGCTCATTAGCAATGCTAAAGCGGATGCTGAAGTCGTTAAAACAGCAGGTATGCATTTGCAAGAAATGGTGGACTTTATGGTAGAGCGCGTTAACGCGGGTAAAGTCGTAGCGCGTATGCATACAGGTGACCCTGCGATGTATGGTGCAACAATGGAACAAGTAGCATTGCTTAAAAAAGAAGGCATTGGCTATAAAATCATTCCAGGTGTAAGCTCGGTATTTGCCTCAGCAGCAGCTGTTGGCGCAGAGTTAACAGTACCTGATTTAACACAAACGCTTATTTTAACGCGTGCAGAAGGACGTACACCTGTACCTGAATTCGAAAAACTACGCGATTTAGCGAAGCACCATTCTACAATTGCGCTATTTTTAAGTGCAACATTAACGAAAAAAATCGTTAAAGAATTACAAGATGCGGGTTGGAGCGACGATACACCAATCGCAGTAGTGCAACGTGCGACATGGCCAGACGAAAAAATCGTGCGTACAACGCTCGTTAATTTAGATGAGGATATGCGCAAAAACGGCATCCGTAAGCACGCGATGATTTTAGCGGGCTGGGCGCTTGACCCTTCGATTTTAGAGAAGGATGAGTACCGTTCTAAGCTGTATGACAAAACCTTTACGCATGGCTTCCGCAAGGGTGTGAAGGATAATGATTGAGCTACAAGAGGGCATTATTCCAGAAGTAGATAAGCGCCACGACTACGCCATTGTTTCGATTACGAAGCATGGCGTAGAAATGGGACGCAATCTGCACCAAACCTTCCCCAATGCTGATCTTTACTATATGGCAAAGTTTGAGCGCGGGGACGAAAAACAGCGTCATATCCAACTGTTTACAGGCACAGTCCGTTTATTATTACCTGCATTATTTAAGCAGTATAAAGGTTTAATTTTAATTATTTCATTAGGTGCGGTTGTACGTATGATTGCGCCAATTTTAGTGGATAAAAAGACAGACCCAGGCGTAGTCGTTGTTGATGACCGCGGTGAAAACGTAATTAGCGTACTATCAGGTCACTTAGGTGGCGCAAATGAGCTAACGTACGAAATCGCAGCAGCAATGAACGCGCGCCCTATTATTACAACAGCATCAGACGTACAAAAAACGATTCCGGTTGATTTATTTGGCTCGCGTTTTGGCTGGACATGGGATAGCGACGAAAAGCTAACGCCTGTTAGTGCTTCAGTTGTTAATGAAGAACATGTGGCTATTATTCAAGAGACAGGTGAGCGTGATTGGTGGATGCGCGATGTACCAATGCCCTCGCATATTAAAATTTATCCAAATTCGGCAGCGGTTATTGAGGCCAAGCCAGATGCGACGCTATGGATTACAGACCGTATCATTGAGCCGCATGAAGAAGTATTGCTAGGTAATGGTACGATTTTCCGACCAAAATCAATTGTCCTTGGTATGGGCTGTAACCGCGGTACATCAAAAGAGGAAATCCAAGCCGTTATTCAAGAGACTTTAGCGGAGCTTAAATTATCCGAAAAAAGCGTTAAGGCGCTTTGTACGATTGACTTAAAAAAAGACGAGGTAGGTTTCCTCGAAACAGTAGAAGAGAAAGAATGGGAGTTTATTACGTACACGCCAGAGGAGTTAAATGAAATTGACTTTAACAACCCATCGGATGTGGTCTTTAAATATACAGGCGCGTACGGTGTTAGCGAACCAGCGGCACTGCGCTACTCAGGCGCACGTGAATTAGTGCTCGAAAAGAAAAAGTCAGGCAATGTGACGATTTCAGTTGCTAAGCTAGTGTTTTAAGGGGGAGTTGTATGCAAACCAATCGTTTTGTGATTGCAGGAACAGGCAGTGGTGTAGGTAAAACAACCTTTACCATTGGTTTAATGGCGGCTTTGCAAAAGCGTGGGCATTTGGTGCAAGGGTTTAAATGTGGGCCAGACTATATTGACCCTACCTACCATACTGCGGTTACAGGCCGCCCGTCACGTAATATTGATAGCTTTATGTTTAGTGACGAAGCGGTACGTGATGTGGTAGCACGCGCAAGCGCTGATGCGGATGTTGCGATTATTGAAGGTGTTATGGGCTTTTATGACGGAAAATCACCACTAGATGATAAGGGCTCGACCGCCGACATTAGTGTGATTACGGATAGCCCTGTTATTTTAATTGTAAATGCGGCAAGTATGGCACGCAGTGTAGCGGCAATTGTTAAAGGCTTTCAAACCTTGTCTGATAAGCCAAACATTGTAGGTGTTATTGTTAACCAATTAGGTAGTGACAGCCATTACACAATTGTAAAAACAGCAATTGAGCAGGAGTGTAAACTACCTGTGCTCGGCTATTTAAAGAAAAATGCGGCAGTGGATGTACCAAGTCGTCATTTAGGGCTAGTGCCTGCGATTGAACGCGGCGAGCTAAATGGCTTCTTTGACACATTAGCCGACCTTATAGAACAAGGCATAGCTATTGATAAGCTACTAGCCGTTACAAAGACGACTAAACTTGCTAAAGTACCTAGCGTCTTTGATGACAACGAGCCAACCCGCGCAGTAATTGCGGTAGCACGTGATGCGGCATTTAACTTTTATTACGAAGAAAACCTCGCCATTTTACGCGCACGTGGCGCTGAACTTAAGTTCTTTTCACCATTAGCTAATGAACCCGTGCCAGCAGATGCACAGGGGCTTTACCTTGGTGGTGGCTTCCCTGAGGAGTATATGCAGAAGTTAGCAACAAACACAGTAGCTAATGAATCAGTGAAGGCGGCCATTGCGCGCGGCGTTGTAACACTTGCGGAGTGCGGCGGCTATATGTATTTAACAGAGGCGATTACCAATACAAAGGGTGAGCGTGTGCCCATGCTTGGCTTAATTAAAGGCGAGGCTGTGATGCAAACAAAACTTGCGGCACTCGGCTACCGCGAAATCTTTGGGCGTGAGGGTAACTTTTTGCTCGGTGCGGATGAAGAAGCACGTGGGCATGAGTTTCATTACTCGAAGTATACGGGTGAGCAACAGCCCGCCTATGCGACAAAAGGGCGCTTTGGTAAAAAGGAAGAGGGCTATTTAACAAATACGGTAGTTGCAGGCTATACGCACTTCCACTTCCTGTCTAACCCCCAACTTGTTGATAACTGGTTAGCGGCTTGTGAGGCAGTAAAATGACGACGCATTTACCTGTCATGTTAAATGTCGCGGGGCAACAAGTATTAATTGTTGGCGGTGGGCATGTGGCTTGGCAAAAATACAATACATTGCAGTATAGCGGTGCATGTATTGAAGTCATTAGCCCACAGCTTCACCCTAAAATGCAAGCACTGCATGAAGCGGGTGCTTTTACATGGCAACAACGTGCCTTTACACCAACTGATGTAAAGGGCAAGCTCGTTATTTTTGCGGCAACGGATGACGCAGCAGTTAATGCCGCCATCCAACAAGCGGCCCACCCTACACAGCTTGTTAATCGTACAGACGATGCAAGCTGTAGCAATTTTATTTCGACAGCAACGGTGCAACGCGGGGATTTAGTCATTGCGGTTTCGACAAATGGTGCTAACCCAGGGCTTGCCCGTAAAATAAAGCAACAACTACATGAGCAGTTTGATGAGAGCTACGAGGCGTATGTTACCTTTTTGGCAGAGGCGCGCTTACAAGTGCTAGCTGTTACCGAAAAGGGCGCACAACGTAATGTGCTATTACGTCAACTGCTTGATGATCAAATTTTAGTATGGGTACAGCAAGGTAATATGCAAGCATGTGTGGACTTTGTAGATAAGCTCATAGAAGGAGTACGTGTATGACAGGTAAAGTATATTTAGTAGGTGCAGGTCCTGGTGATCCAAAGCTTATTACAGTTAAAGGGTTAGAGTGCATTCAGCAGGCAGATGTTATTTTATATGACCGCTTAGTAAATAAAGCATTGCTTGAGCATGCTAAGCCAACAGCGGAGCTTATTTTTTGTGGCAAGTCACCAGGCAAACATCATTTAATTCAAGACGAAATCCACGAACTATTAGTAGAAAAAGCAGGGCAAGGTAAGGTAGTAACACGTTTAAAAGGCGGCGACCCATGCGTATTTGGTCGCGGAGCCGAAGAAGCGGAAGTTTGCGCCAATGCCAATATCCCATTTGAATTTGTGCCAGGTATTACAGCAGGCATTGCAGCGCCACAGTACGCAGGTATTCCTGTTACGCATCGTGACCATGCGGCAAGCTTTGCGATTGTTACAGGGCATGGCCGTGCCGAAAAGGGACAGGATTATTTAAACTGGGAAGCACTTGCAACGGGCATTGATACCATTGCCTTTTATATGAGCGTTGGCAACCTTGCTTATATTACCTCGCAACTCATTGCAAATGGACGCAAGGCAACAACGCCAGTTGCGGTAATTGAGTGGGGCACAATGGACAAACAGCGTACAATTACAGGCACACTCGAAACGATTGCACAGGATATTGTAGCTAGTGGCTTGCAAAATCCATCTATGGTAGTTGTTGGTGATGTTGTAAGCATGCGCGAAAAAATTAAATGGTTTGAATAAGGAGAGGGACAAATGTCAATTTTCACAGCATTAGAAAAGCGCCGTGCCATTCGTAATTATACGGATCAGCCTGTAGCGCGCGAAACAATCGAACAAATTTTAGCGGCGGCAGTTCAAGCCCCGAATGATAAAAATCGTGAGCCTTGGCGCTTTTACGTAGTACAAGGCGACGCACTTAAGCGCTACGAACAAGTAGCAACAGCTTATTTAGAGGAGCGCTTCCCGACGAAGCCACACTTAGTAGAGAGCTCATTAAAAGTCATTAAAACAACACCAGCCGTTATTGTAGTAACCGCTGATATGGTTGAAGGTGACGAGGGCGCAACAAAGGATAATGTTTTTGCGGTTTGTGCAGCGATCCAATCAATGTGGTTAGCGGCAGATGAGCTAGGACTAGGTTTTGTTTGGCGTACGCGCGGCGTTGGTCTTGTGCATGATGCACGCATGCATGACTTTATTGGCGCAGATAGCTCACAACAAGTAGTAGGTACAATTTTCATGGGTTACCCAGCAGAAGACAACAAGCTAGGCGACAAAAAACGTACGCCAGCTGAGGAGAAAACGGTATGGCTGTAAAACGCGGCTTATTTTTAATGTACACGGGTGATGGCAAGGGTAAAACCACTGCCTCACTTGGTGTAACCTTACGCGCAATTGGGCGTGGGTTAAACGTGCGCTATATGCAATTTATTAAGTCACCTGACCGCACCTACGGCGAAAAGATCGCCTTAAAAAAGCTAGGCGTTGAGATGGAACAAATGGGCATTGGCTTTACATGGACAAAAACGCCAGAGGAGCACCGCGAGGCATTAACAATCGCATGGGCAAAAGCAAAAGCAGCCTTAGTGGATGAGTCCATTGATTTACTTGTACTCGACGAACTAAATAATGCGTTAGCGATTACGAAGTTTCCCGTTGAGGATGTATTGCCTTTAGCTGAAGTAATTGAGGCCATTCAAAACCGCCCAGCAGGCATGCATTTAGTCATTACAGGTCGTAGCGCTAAACAACAGCTAATTGATTTAGCGGATTTAGTGTCTACAATTGAAGCAACCAAGCATTATTACGAGGAAGGTATACCTGCAGTAAAGGGGCTGGAGTTTTAATGGCAACATCTATTATGGTACAAGGTACTGCGTCAGACGTCGGCAAAAGCATGATTTGCACGGCGCTCTGCCGCATTTTTTACAAGACGGCTATAAAGTTGTGCCGTTTAAATCACAAAATATGGCGCTTAACTCCTTCGTGACACAAGACGGTGGCGAAATTGGGCGCGCGCAAGGTGTACAGGCGGAGGCAGCAGGCGTCGTGGCGGACACGCATATGAACCCGATTTTACTCAAGCCTAAGCAAGATATGGTGTCAGAGGTCATTGTACATGGCAAGCATTTTTTAGATATGACAGCGACAAGCTACCGTAATGAGTTTGTACATAAAGCGCTACCCATTATCGAAAAATCCGTGCGTAAATTACAGGCAGAGTACGACATTATTGTGCTAGAGGGCGCAGGTAGCCCAGCTGAAATTAACTTAAAAGACCGCGACATTGCCAATATGCGAATGGCGCATATGAGCGATGCTGCTGTAGTATTAGTTGCTGATATTGACCGCGGCGGTGTTTTTGCGTCAATTATTGGTACGTTGGCATTACTTGATGAGGATGAGCGTGCGCGTGTCAAAGGGTTAATTATTAATAAATTTCGTGGCATGCGTGAGCTATTAGATGATGGCATTGAGTGGGTAGAGCGCGAAACAGGCATACCTGTGCTTGGCGTTGTGCCATATATTGATGTCAATATCGAAGCAGAAGACTCACTTGCGCTATCTTCACTGCGTTTTAAAAAGCCAAAAGCAGGCGAGTTTGCGTTAGATATTGTGATGATTCGTTTACCACGTATTTCAAACTTTACAGATATTGACCCGTTCTTTGACGAGCCAGATGTTGGCGTACGTTTAGTAGCTAAGGTGCATGAGCTTGGTACACCTGATTTAATCGTGCTACCTGGCACAAAAGCTACACTCGATGATTTGGCATGGCTACGCAAGGAAGGGTTTGACGAAGCCATTCAGGCGCTAGCGCAACGTGGCACAAAAATTATTGGTATTTGCGGTGGCTTCCAAATGCTTGGCGAGACGTTAACAGACCCTGATGCAGTTGAAGGCGACGGCACAGCAGCTAAAGGGCTAGGGTTACTCCCAGTAGCGACGGTTTTTTCGGCAGGCAAAAAAACGGTACAAATGACAGGAGAGCGCAACGGCTTACCATTAACAGGTTACGAAATTCATTTAGGCGAAACGACATTACTTGGTGGCGAGCCCTTTATGACATTAGCCGATGGTCGCGTAGACGGAGCTGTTGTGAATAACGAACAAATTATTGGTACGTACTTCCACGGCTTATTCCATAACCGTACGTATACCCGTGCTTTAGTAAACGCGATGCGTGCTGATAAAGGGTTAACACCATTACCTAGTGAAGTAAAAAGTGATAGTGAACGCCGCGAGGAAGCCTATAATATGGTTGCTGACCACCTGCGTGAACACGTAGATATGGCAAAAGTGTATGATATTATGAAAATCGAAAGAGGATGAGCGATGAGACGTGGACCACTAGTAATTGATTTTGCAGATTTATGGCGAGAAGGCATGAAGGACTGGACAGGTAAGTTACCAGAGCGCATGGTAGATGATAGCTTAGAGGAAGCCTTTTGGGCACAATCGATGGCAAAAAAACAAGCAGGTAAAACCGATCCTTACGCGGACGAAATTTTTGCGGTACTGAGTAAACATATTGCACCGCATCACCACGTGGCGGAAATTGGACCAGGTTGGGGTAACTATACCTTTCCAACACTCGAAGCGGCACAGCACGTAACGTGTATTGATAGCTCGGAGGCCGTACTGAGCTACCTCCAAATGTGCTGCGGTGAGATGCTGTTAGACAATGCAGATTTTGTGCACGCAAAGTGGGAGAGCTATGACGTACCAAAAACGTATGACGTTATTTTTGGCGTTAACTGTTTTTACCGCATGCTAGATATTAAAGAAACACTTGAGCGCATGAATCAATTCGCCACAGAAAAAGCCATTATCGGCATGACCAGTGGTCCCATTCAGCCGCATTATTTAGCACTTGAGCGCATGGGTTACACCATCAAGCATCCGCGCCGTGACTATATTGACTTAGTTAATATTTTATATGGTATGGGCATATTTGCTTCTGTGGAGTTAGTGCCATTAAAGCGTACGTATGTGTATGATACGCTAGATGAATTACTCGCAAAACAAAGTGTAAAGGCATTAGACAAACCCTTCACACGTGAAGATTTACTAACCGCCTTAACCCCATTTATTGAAGAAGTCGATGGCAAATGGCATTACCCGCATGATTTCCATGCGGCACTCATTAGCTGGATACCACAAAATTAACAACTGTGCGAACCCCAAGTGCCCATAAAAAGGCGAGGAGGTTCGCACAGTTTTTTTGCCTTAAAAGGCACTTACCCAACCATTCACACCCTAACAATTTGGTTCATCACCGTAACTTGGGGTTGAATTTATATCAATTCAAAATTTTTAT
>NZ_JPUW01000028.1:0-37149 GCF_000743635.1 Lysinibacillus sp. BF-4
CCCCAAGTTACGGTGATGAACCCCTTTTTGGTAAGTTCAATTTTATTAAGATTAACCAACTGAATCACTCCTTATAGATGCAATTTTCTAAAAACTCATAGGTAACGTACCATAAGGCTTATTTTTTGTCAAAAAGTGCTAAGTAATCTTAATAAAAACTTTACATAGCTATAACATATGCCCTATAAATTATGCGTATGATAAATAGACTAGCGTATGAGGAGTTAATGTGATGAAGTTACTGCAATATGTGCAAGTGAAAGATAAGCTCGTAGTATTAATGTTTATTTGTGTGATTTCGAATGTATTATTAGGTATTTTTAGTATGGATTATTTACGTAAAATGTCATGGCAAGCAACAGCGACGTATGATCAGGCATTGTTACCTCTTATATGGCTAACTGAACTTGAAGATATGCCAATAGGAGATGAGACAGCTAAGCCTGCTGAACAACTTACAAAGCTGAAGACTGTGGCGCTTGATAATAAATTACCGCTTCTGATTAAAAATTATGAACAAGGTTATGAGGCGTTGCAACAACTAGTAGCAACATCCGAGCAGTCAGCCGCGTGGCATGAACAAGTGTATATGCCAAAATATCATACATTGCAGGCGCTACTTAGTGAAATGCGTACGCATATTATCACAGCCGCTAATACAAAGCGTACAGTATATGAGCGCGACATTCAGTTTGGTTATAAATTATTAGGCACGGTTAGTTTAGCCGTTATTATTTTAGTCATTGCGATGAGTATCATTGCAACAAGAGCCGTACATATCCCAACACAGGAGTTAAAAAAATTATTAAAGCGTGCTGAGCAAGGTGATTTTACTGCTATGGCTACTTATAGTGCACGTGATGAGTTAGGCGAAGTAATGCTATCTTATAACCAAATGGTTACGCAGGTGCAGGGATTACTGTCGACAGTTCAGCGCAGTGTCACTGAGGTGACAGCTATTGCAGATACCGTGGAACAAACGACCTCAACTACTGTAGACTCTACACAACGAATTACGACACATATGACGCATATTGCGCAGTCAACACAGCAATCCACGCTACAACTAACAGCTAATGAAGCTTCACTTCAAGAGGTCGCACAAGGTATTACCCAAATTACAACACGTATGCACCAGCTAGCTGAGTTTGCAGATAGCACGTTGCAAGAGGCGCAACAAGGCGAGGTGATTGTGGCACATAATATAAAGCAGATGAAGAGCATTCAACAATCAGCTGAAAAATCGAATGGGGCAGTGCAGGCTATGGCTAATCGCTCATTAGATATCGAAAAAATTGTTGAGGCGATTACAGCATTAGCAGAACAAACCAATTTACTCGCACTTAATGCAGCAATTGAAGCAGCGCATGCAGGTGAGCATGGCAAAGGCTTTGCCATTGTAGCGGACGAGGTGCGGCATTTAGCCGAAAAATCCATTGCTTCTACTAAATTAATTACAGGCATTGTGCGTGACATCCAGCGTGAATCAGCTGACGCGGTTGTCATGATGCACGAGGTAGTAGGTGCTGCTGAGCAGGGCGTGAGTGTTACGACACATACAGCACAAAAGTTTGGTGATATTTTTACTCAAGTAGAAGATATTAAGCCCCATGTTGTGGAGGTATCACAAACACTTGAAGAAATTTTGCATCATACGGCACAAGTAGCAACAGCTGCCACCACATTAACTAGCTTTTCGCAAGACAATGCACGCTATGTAGAAGATGTAGAGCAATTAACTACAACACAAATGCAACAAATGCAGCAGTTATACCAGCAAGCAGGAACAATTGCTAAGGTCTCTAAACAACTTCATCAAGCAACCGCAAAATTTGCAACGAAGGTCTAGCCCAGTGCTGGGCCTTTTTTGTAGTTAAAGCGCAAAATAGCTAGTAAAATTTAAAAATTCATTGCTTAACACTTTGCAAGATGGCTATAATATAATTATCTAAATATTATATTATTTGGATAAAAGGGGATTTTATAATAAGGGGGATGGGATTATTATGATGCAAACACCATTAGTGTTAACGGATTTTTTTAATCGTGCCGAAACATATTTTTCGAAAAAAATGATTATTTCACGCACGAGCCCGACACATACACACCGCCTAACTTATGGCGACTGGGCGAAGCGCACTCGACGTTTGGCGCACGCACTAACAAAATTAGGTATGAAAAAGGGCATGAAGGTTGGCTCTTTTGCTTGGAACCAACACCGACATCTAGAGACATACTTTGCCGTACCATGTACAGGCGCAGTATTACATATGGTTAATATCCGTTTATCTGAAGACGATTTAGTTTATATTATTAATCATGCAGAGGACGAGATGTTATTAATTGACGTAGATTTAGTGCCAATCATTGAGGCAATTGCACCACAGCTAAAGACAGTTAAGCATTTTATTATTATGACAGACGAGGCTTTGCCACAAACTAGTTTACCTAATGCATATAGCTATGAACAATTATTAGCAGAGGCAGATGAGACATTTAATTTCCCTGATGATCTTGGCGAAAATGATCCAGCTAGTATGTGTTATACAAGTGCAACAACAGGGCGACCAAAAGGTGTTGTATATACGCATCGCGGCTTAGTGCTGCATAGTATGATGCTGAGTATGGTTGATTCTATGGGGATTTGCGAGGCAGATAAAACAATGCCTATCGTACCAATGTTCCATGTAAATGCGTGGGGCATCCCTTTTGCCAGCGTAAACGTAGGCGCAACGCAAGTATTAGTCGGGCCAAATTTCACACCAGAAATTATTTTAGACATGATTGAGGCAGAAGGCGTTACATTAACGGCGGGCGTACCTACGATTTGGTTAAGTGCTTTACAAATTCAAGAAAAGCAGGCGCGTGATATTAGTTCATTACGAGTAATTTGCTGTGGTGGCTCGGCTTCACCACAACATTTAATTCGTGCATTTGAGGAGGTATATCATATTCCTTATATTTCGGTTTATGGTATGACCGAAACCACACCGATTGTTGCGTTATCCAATTACCAATCATGGATGGAAGATTGGGAGATGGATGATAAAGTTGCTGTACGTACTACACAAGGAATGACGATGCCTTGTATTACCTCAAGCATAATTAATGAAAACGGTGAAGTGCCATGGGACGGTACAACAATGGGTGAGCTTCGTTTACGCGGGCCGTGGATTTCCCACGAGTATTATAAGGATGAGCGTACCGTGGATGCTTATCGAGATGGTTGGCTCTACACAGGTGATATTGCAGTACGTACGCCTGATGGTTTAATTAAAATTACAGACCGCACAAAAGATTTAATTAAATCTGGTGGCGAATGGATTTCTTCTGTAGATTTAGAAAACGCACTCATGTCTCACTCTGAAGTTTATGAAGCGGCAGTTATTGCAGTGCCCCATGCAAAGTGGCAGGAGCGACCATTAGCCTGCGTTGTACTGAAAGAAGGCGCAAATGTAGCTAAAGAAGAGTTATACGCTGTGTTAGAACCACACTTTGCAAAGTGGTGGATGCCTGATGACATTGTATTTTTAGACGAAATTCCTAAAACATCGGTTGGTAAGTTTTTAAAAGCTAAATTACGCGAAAATGTAGCTGAAATTTATCCTATGCTTTAACGAACGAAACCCCCCATCACACTTATTTTGTGATGGGGGGTTTTTATTAGGATAGCATGTCAAACACTTGCTCAACATCCTTATCACCGCGACCAGACACGGTAACGATAATACTTTCGTCAGGGCTAAGTGTTGGCGCTAATTTTAACGCGTGTGCAATGGCATGTGAGCTTTCTAGTGCTGGAATAATGCCTTCTTCACGTGATAATACTTTAAAAGCATCAAGTACTTCTTCGTTTGAAATCGTAACATACTCAGCGCGTCCAATTTCTTTTAAGTAAGAGTGCTCAGGACCACAACCAGGGTAGTCAAGCCCAGCAGCGATAGAGTAGGTTGGTTTAGGATTACCTTGCTCATCTTGTAGCACATAGCAACGGAAACCGTGTAACTCAGCGGGTACACCTTCGTTTAGGGAAGCGGCTTGGTCAGGCTCAACACCAATTAAACGTACATCCTCATCATCAATATAATGTGCGAATGAACCAATGGCGTTACTACCTCCACCAACGCAAGCTACTACAGCTGCAGGAAGCTTACCCTCTTTTGCTAAAATTTGCTCGCGGCTCTCTTCACTAATAACTTGTTGGAAGTGCTTTACCATTGCTGGGAATGGATGCGGACCAACTGCAGAACCTAATAAATAAAAGGTATGGTCGTAGTTTTCGACTAAATCAGCAAATGCTGCGTCAACGGCTTCTTTTAAGCGACCTTGCCCTTCTGTAACGGCAACTACTTTAGCGCCTAACAACTCCATACGGAATACATTTAGTGCTTGGCGTTTTGTATCTTCCTCGCCCATATAAATTGTGCAGTCCATACCAAACATAGAGCAGACTGTAGCGGTTGCTACACCATGTTGCCCAGCGCCTGTTTCGGCAATTACACGTTTAGCACCCATGCGCTTCGCCAATAAAATTTGTCCAAGGACATTATTGATTTTATGTGAACCTGTATGATTTAAATCTTCGCGTTTTAAATAAATCTTTGCGCCACCTAAGCGCTTTGTTAAATTATCAGCTAAATAAAGTGGTGACTTGCGACCAACATACTCTTCAAAGTAATAATTTAATTCCTTGTTAAAGTCTGCGTCATTTTTGTATTTTTGGAAATTTTCGTCCAAAATATCAAGCACCTTTTGTAAATCTTGTGGCACAAAGCTGCCACCAAATTGCCCATAATAACCTTTTGTCTGTACTGTACTCATCTCATCTGCACTCCTCGTGTTGCCCTCGCATTACTATATGCAAGCGACAGTGTAGTAATTTTTCTCATAATACCGACAATTTTCAGTTAAGTCAAATTAATTGAAACGCAAGTATTATGCTAAACGTAAATTAAACAGGTGATAAATAATGAATAAATTTTTTTGGCGCAGCCTTACGATGGCTTGGGTAATTATTTTCGTAGCTGGCGTAGTATTTTTACAATTTAGAGTAATTGATGCGACAGGTGTACTTCAAACGACAGAGCTACGAATGCTTGCACAACTTTTATGGTTAGCAGTATTTTTAGTTATTGCGATGTTGCAGTTAATTATTTGGATGCTCGTAAAAAGGAAATAATAAAAAGGCTTTCGAATTTCGAAAGCCTTTTGTGTGTTTATAACATATTTTTAAAATCTAAACGCTTGTTGAGCGTGTACATAATTGGCGCACCAATAGCTAGTACCACAAATTCGCCACCGGCTACAAATAACCACGTCCAAAAGAATGGTAACTTGAGTACAAGTGTTAACTCAAATGCAATAATAAACATAGTTAATGTAAATAGCACTGTCATAATAGCTAAACGTACTTTGATATTTGATACAAATTTAAAAATAAAAATAGCTAAGCCTAATGTAATGACTGAATGGCCTACGCCAAATACTAAATCAATTGGTCCAAGCTCGGAGTTGATATTAGAAATAAATACACCTAGCACAACACCCGGCATAAATAATGGGTTGAAGGCGATTAAGTGGTTAAAAATTTCTGGTATACGGAATTGTAGCTCACCAAAAGCAATAGGCTTAACTGCAAAAGCTAGCGCAACATATAAAGCAGCAACTGTAGCGTTAACTGCTAATAGTTTAATTTTCATATTTTTTTCTCCTTAGTTTTTTTTCGTGGGATGGTTACGAACCACGTTGAGCAAAGTAATATTCTAATATAGCAGAGGTATGAAGTCAATTTGAAGGAAATTTCAGTATATTATAGCCTGGCAGAAAAAAAGTTTTTTACTATATTAAAAAAATGAATTAGCCGTAAAACCAATCAATTTAGCGGTTTAAAGCGGCGAATTATGGTAAAAGCAAAAATAATTTATCCAAATAAAGTGTCAGAACATTTAAAACCCTTGTTGACGAACATTTTAAAGCACTGTAATATAGCGATAAATTAGTATTTGAGACATAAGGGGGACGTTGAGATGATGAAGAAATCAAGCTGGTTAACATTACTGTTACTTTCTATCGTACTTGTGCTAGCAGCATGTGGTGGCGGAGATAAGGCAACAGAAGAACCGAAGGAAAACGATGAGGACAATAACAATTCAACTGCAAATGGAGAATCATATACAGTGGGGATCTCACAAATTGTTGAGCATCCATCACTAAATGCAGCAACAGAAGGCTTTAAACAAGCACTTAAAGATTCAGGATTAGATGTAACATTTGATGAGCAGATTGCTCAAGGCGACAACAGCCTTAACACAACAATTGCTACAAACTTTGTAGGTAGCGATGTTGATTTAATTTTTGCTAACTCAACACCTTCTGCACAAGCAGCTATGGGGGCAACGAGTGATATTCCTATCATCTTTACTTCTGTAACAGATGCAGTAGGAGCAGAGTTAATTGATTCAATGGATAAGCCAGGTAAAAATGCAACAGGTACAATTGATTTACACCCAGATACAATTAAAAATACAGTAACCTTCTTAAAAGACGAGCTAGGTGCTAAAAAAGTTGGTATGGTGTACAACGCTGGTGAGCAAAACTCAGTAGCGCAGGTAGAGCAAGTGAAGGAAGCGGCGAAAGAAGCCGGTATTACAATCGAAGAAGCTTCAGCATCAAACTCATCAGAGGTAAAGCAAGCGGCTGAATCATTAGCGAGCAAGGTTGATGCGTTTTACATTATTACAGATAACACTGTTGTTTCGGCATTAGAGTCAGTAATTGATGTAGGCGAAACAAACGAAGTACCTGTTATCGTAGGCGAGTTAGACTCAGTAGCACGTGGCGGCCTAGCGGCTTATGGCTTCGAGTACAAAGATATTGGCTATGAAGCTGGCGAAATGGCAGCGAAAATTTTAAAGGGTGAGGCAACAGCGGCAGAGCTTGCAGCACAGTACCCACAAAATTTAAAATTAGTCGTTAATAAAAAAGCAGCAGACGCACTTGGCATTGAGGTTAAAGATAGCTGGGGCGCAGAAGTGATTGACTAACAACTAGGAGATGATTCGAAATGTTCGTTACAATATTTGGTTCAGTTGAGCAGGGAATCATCTATGCAATTATGGCACTCGGGGTTTATTTAACCTTCCGAGTGCTTGATTTTCCTGATTTAACCGTAGACGGAAGCTTTGTGACTGGCGCGGCAACAGCAGCCATGATGATTGTATTAGGTTATAACCCTGTGATTGCAACACTGGTTGCGATACTTGCAGGTTTTGTAGCAGGCTGTATTACAGGTCTACTACATACGAAGGGTAATATTAATCCCTTGCTGTCAGGTATTTTAATGATGATTGCATTATACTCAATTAATTTACGCATTATGGGCTTTACGCTCGAAAACTCCGTAGGTCGACCAAATATTCCATTATTAAATGTCGATACGATTTTTTCGACAGTAGCAACATGGTGGGGCAACTTAGGTATTGATGCAGCTATTACTAGTGCATTAATGGGTCTTGGTTTCGAAAAAGTACCAAAGACGTGGAGTGTATTATTTGTAGGGCTAATTATTATTATTTTGATTAAAGTGTTTGTAGATTGGTTTTTAAAGACGGAAGTTGGGCTAGCTATTCGTGCAACGGGAGATAACCAACGCATGATTCGCAGTTTTTCGGCAAATACGGACCGTCTAATTATTTTAGGACTAGGTTTATCTAACGGTTTAGTGGCCTTATCAGGTGCTTTAATTGCACAAGTAAATAAAGCGGCTGACGTTACGATGGGCGTTGGTATGATTGTCACAGGCCTAGCTTCTGTAATTATTGGGGAAGCTATACTTGGAACAAAAACAATTATGCGCACGACGCTAGCTGTAATTATTGGTGCAGTGATTTACCGTGTTGTATTGGCACTAGCATTAAAATCCGGCTTCCTTGACTCAGGTGATATGAAGCTAATCACAGCGGTTATTGTTATTATTGCATTAATTTTACCGCAGATTATTGATAAATATAAGGAGCGCAAACGTAAGGCAAAGCGACTTGCTGATATGCGCACGCAACTAGAGCAAGGAGGTAATGAGCTTGCTTAAACTACAACAAATTCAAAAAACCTTTAATGAGGGCACACCTGACGAAAAAGTGGCGCTTGGTAATATTAATTTACATCTAAAGCCAGGTGATTTTGTAACAATCATCGGCAGTAATGGTGCAGGTAAGTCAACGATGATGAATATGATTTCGGGGGCACTTACACCAGATTATGGTCGTGTGATTATTGATGGTAAGGATGTTACTGCATTGCCAGAGTTTAAACGTTCACAGTATATTGGACGTGTGTTTCAGGATCCTATGGCGGGCACAGCACCTTCTATGACGATTGAAGAAAATATCGCACTCGCTTACTCGCGTAATAAGCCGCGTGGCTTGCGTATGGGCGTGACGAAAAAACGCCGTGATATTTTTAGAACAGCACTTGAGCGTTTGCATTTAAATTTAGAAAATCGTTTAGGCGCAAAAGTTGGCTTACTCTCAGGTGGTGAGCGTCAGGCACTCTCTTTATTAATGGCAACGTTTACTCAGCCATCTATTTTATTACTAGATGAGCATACGGCAGCGCTTGATCCATCGCGTGCAGAGTTAATTACACAGCTTACGAAGGAGCTAGTTGCGCAAGATCAACTTACTACGTTGATGGTAACGCACAATATGCAACAGGCGCTTGACCTTGGTAACCGCTTAATTATGATGGACAAAGGTCAAATTATTTTAGAAGTAGAAGAACAACGTAAGCCACACTTAACTATTCCAGATTTAATGGCAGAGTTCGAAGCAATTCGAGGCGAAAAAATGAACTCGGACCGCGCGTTATTAGGCTAAAAAAGGCTTGAGCATATGCTCAAGCCTTTTTTGATGGTTATACGAGTAGCCCGAATAATGTAATGTCTTTATTTACTTCTTTATAAGAGAAGCCAAATTTCTCCATACGTTCTAACAGTCCAGGGTAATCATCGCGATCACCAACTTCAATGCCAACAAGTGCTGGGCCGCTCTCTTTATTATTTTTCTTTGTGTATTCAAAGGTTGTAATATCGTCATTAGGCCCAAGTACATTTGATAGGAATTGACGCAGTGCACCTGCACGTTGAGGGAAATTAACAATGAAGTAATACAGCAGCCCTTCATGAATTAGTGATTTCTCTTTAATTTCCTGCATACGCCCAATATCATTGTTACCGCCCGAAATAATAAAGACGACTGATTTGCCTTTGATTTGCTCAGCATAGCTATCAAGCGCTGCTACAGATAAAGCGCCTGCAGGCTCAGCGATTATCGCATGCTTATTGTATAAATCTAAAATTGTTGTACATACTTTGCCCTCAGGCACGAGCACAATATCATCTAGGTAACGTCGGCACACGTTATATGTGTGTTGACCAACTAATTTGACGGCAGCACCATCTACAAATTTATCAATCCACTCAAGAGCGACAGGTTTGTTTTGCACAAAGGCCTCTTTCATACTGCCTGCGCCCGCAGGCTCTACACCAATAATTTTTGTATCAGGTGACAGATTTTTTACATAGGCTGAAACACCAGACATTAAGCCGCCGCCGCCAATACTGCCAAAAATATAATCAATCGGCTCCTCGATGTCATTCATAATTTCTACTGCGACTGTACCTTGCCCAGCAATTACATCAACGTCATCAAAAGGGTGGATGAAAATCTTTTCGTGTTCATCGCAAAACTTAATCGCGCTCTCTGCTGCATCATCAAAAGTATCACCGGATAAAATAATATCGACATAATTGCGACCAAACATACGCACTTGATCGATTTTTTGTTTAGGTGTTGTTTGTGGCATAAAGATGCTGGCTTTAATGTTGAGTTGTGCACAGGCATAAGCAACACCTTGTGCGTGGTTACCGGCGCTTGCAGCTACTACGCCAACTGCACGGGCATCCTGCTCGATTTTTTTGATTTTATAGTAGGCACCTCGTAATTTAAACGAGCGAACATGCTGTAAATCTTCGCGTTTAATATAGATGTTGGCACCGTACTTCTCTGATAGGTAATCATTTTTTTGCAGGGGTGTGTGTACCACAACATCTTTTAAAAACTGATGCGCGATTAAAATATTTTCCACCTGCACTAATTTAGCTTGTGTTTTTTCCATTGTGTCAACCTCCATATTCTATATAAACATTCATCTATAGTATCATATTTTATACACCAAGGGTTTGAATATTCACTTAATTCTAATAATCCTGTGTAAGCTAGAGAATGTTGTTAGCTTTGAGGGCGTGTAATTTGACGTAGAAGGGTATAGAATAGAAAAAAAGTTTAGGAGACGGTAGTATGATACAACAAATTCTTGATACGTATGCCCAGTTTTTTGATTGGCATATGTGGAAAGTTGTACTGACAGACCCTGTATCATGGGGACTGATTTTATCTTTAGTATTAATTGAAGGCTTATTGTCAGCGGATAATGCGCTAGTACTTGCGGTACTTGTACGCCATTTACCAGAGGAGCAGCGTAAAAAAGCATTATTGTACGGTATGATTGGTGCGTACTTCTTCCGTTTTGTTTTTATTGGTATAGGCGTTTATTTAGTGAAATTTTGGTTTATTAAAGCACTGGGTGCATTGTATCTTGCTTGGCTCTCTATTTCGCACTTCATTAAAAAAGAAGACGACGACATTCAAGAGTTTAATAAAAACACTTTACTTGTACGCCTGTTTGGGACATTTTGGGCTACTGTTATTACAGTAGAGATTATGGATGTGGCATTTTCAGTGGACTCGATTTTAGCGGCCTTTGCAGTGTCGAGCGAGGTGTGGGTATTATTAATGGGAGGTATGCTGGGGATTTTAGTGATGCGTACAGTAGCAACTGTGTTTGTTTCGCTTATTGATCGCATTCCAGAACTTGAAAATACCGCCTTTATTTTAATTGGTATTATTGCGATTAAAATGGGGCTTAGTGTTTTTCATATCGAAATATCACATTATTTATTCTTTGCCATTTTAATTATTGCTTTTGCGATTACTTTTGTTATTCATTTTATGCGTAAAAATAAAACAGTTTAACAATAAAAAGTTGAAGCGATTTTTAAAATCGTTTCAACTTTTTTTATTTTTTAGCAAATCGCATGTTGCTTTTGCCATTGGTGAGAGCCATCCGTTTGCACAATATAACAAGAAGCTTGCCCAAGTAGCG
Organism: Lysinibacillus sp. BF-4; assembly: GCF_000743635.1. Lineage (NCBI taxonomy): Bacteria > Bacillati > Bacillota > Bacilli > Caryophanales > Bacillaceae > Lysinibacillus > Lysinibacillus sp. BF-4. The sequence continues at coordinate 11,221 of NZ_JPUW01000028.1, forward strand.
CCTCATCTGTTAAAAAGCATAGCTTCGCCCCCACCTCACCTGTTGCTAAATCATCACAGATGAAGGTAGCTTGCACAATTTGTGTTTGTGCAGGTAACCCAGTTTGGCCATTTAAAATATGATGTACGAGCTCTTGGTTGGTTTGCCATGTACGTTGTAGACGGCTAGATGTTGCGATTGCGCCATTTTTAAGGCGTAGTGTTGTCATAGTTGTACCATCAATAGGGTGAAGTAGTGGCACAAGCCATTCTTTATCTGTTGTTGACCAAACGCGCATATCATCACCGCCAATAATTTGCCCATACTCGGCATGATAGCTATTTTTTAGCATAAGGCATAGCTGGTCAATTAAAAAACCTTTTGCAAAGCCGCCTAAGTCAACTTCACCGCGCGCATATTTTTGCACAGTATACTGTGGTAAAAAGCTCAGTGCTGTTTTAGGCTTAGGTAGTGTGCGCAGTGCAGAGTGACGAAATGGAAATGACGTTACATAGCCGTTAGCAACCATCTGTTTGCGTAAATAAGGTGAAAATAAACCGTTCGTGCGTAAATAAAATTTATGTGCGCTTTGTAAGCAAGCATAAAGTAAAGGATTAATTTGTATCGTTTCGCCAATAGCAAGGCGATCAATTTGTGCGAGTTCATTATCGTCCGTAAAACGTGACCATTGTTGCTCCAGTGCTAGCAACCATTGCTTTAACATTGGCTCAAGTGGTGCGCAGTGCTGTGGAAGTGTGAACGAAAAATCCACATTCATAGCGCGAAAGGTAAAAGTATGTGTCATAGCTGTTTCGTCCTTCCATCAATTATTGTCTTGATAAAAGTATACGAAAGTAAACTGAATTTTAACTGAAAATTGGTAACGTAATGATAAAGGTTGTACCTAATTTATTACTGCTCACGCTAATTGTGCCGTTATGTTGGGTGATGATGGTTTGTGCAATGGCAAGACCTAGTCCTGTACCACCTTTAGCGCGCGCTTCGTCGCTACGATAAAAGCGTTCGAAAATATGAGGTAAATCTTCGTCACTAATGCCAATCCCACTATCACTTATCACCAAACCATCTTTAGTAAGAGTAATTGCAATTTGCCCTTGCTGTGTATAGCGTAAGGCGTTTTCTAATAAAATATAAAGTACTTGTAGCAGCTTTGCCTCATTGCCAATGACATAGAGGTTAGGGGTGATAGTTGCTTCAATAGGAAGCGCAGTGAGTCGTTCAAATTTTTGTATTGTTTCAGTAGTTAGGGCAGACAGATTTACTTTATCCTTCGTTGTTAATACAAGCTGGTCAGCACGAGCTAAGGTGAGTAGTTGCTCTAATAGCTTTTGCATATGCGTGACCTCTGTCTCGGCGTCTTTCAAAACTTCCTTACCAAAGGAGCTAAGTGACTCTGTGTGTAAAATATCTAGTGAGCTTTGAAAGACGGCTAAAGGTGTACGGAGCTCATGAGAGGCATCGGATACAAAGCGCCTTTGCTTATCATAAGCTTGTTGAATGGGGTGTACAGCCCGTGCAGCAAAGTAGTGGCTAATTGCTCCAATAAGACCTGCAAATAAAAGTGTTGTAATTAATAACACAGCGAGTGTTTTTTTAAAGAAGTTAGTTTGAGTGGTAATCGTTTTACCCGTTAAAATATAGCCAATATTACGATTGTCTAGCATAAAGGGACGCTTAATAATAAAAAGGGACTCCTCCTGCCAAGTGATTTTTTCGGCGGTGTTGGTTGTAAGAAAGTAGCTCTCAATAACTTCTTCGAGCCCATCGTATTGTGAGTCACCGTGGATAAAGTTACCTTCTTCATCATAAATGTAATAAAAAAAGTGGCGTGTGGGATCAATATGTAAAATAGGCTCATTGGTTTGTAGTTGTTGTAAAAAATCGTGTTGCTCTCGCATGAAAAATGCGTTTAATTCTTCAATTTGTTGTTTATCCATAACTTTTTGTAGCGCGAAGAATAAAAAAATCATCAAAATGCCAACAGCTATAGTAAATGTTGTTGTGTAAAGCAAAGTAAGCTTAGTACGCATGAAACGAAACATTATATCACCTGCATTTTATAGCCTACGCCGCGTACAGTTTGGATATAAGAACTGTTAGGCTCATCAATTTTTTTACGTACAAGCTTAATGAGTGCATCAAGCGCATTGCTTGATACATCCTGTTCAAAATCCCAAACATAAGCAGTAATTTGCTCGCGTGTAAGTACATGATTACTATTTTGCATAAAGTAAGAAAGTAGAGAGAACTCATTTTTGGTTAGCTCAATAATCTCGCCATCTTTATGAAGTGTGCGTTGTTGCATGTGCAAAGTTAGCTTGCCACATGTTAGTGTTTCGACAATGAGCTTTTCTTTGCGGCGGCCGAGCGCACGTATGCGAGCAAGTAGTACATCGCTTTTAAAAGGCTTTACTAAATAATCATCTGCGCCTGCATCAAGCCCTGTGATAATGTCTTCACTTGCATCGCGTGCAGTAAGAAGCATAATGCCTGCAGTGTTACCAGAGACTCTTAATTTTTGGCAAACTTCAATGCCAGGTGTTTGTGGCATTAGCCAGTCTAAAATAATGATATCAAATGGCTCAGCACTCGCTGCATCTAGCGCCTCTGCACCATCCTTAGCTGTTGTTACTTTATAACCTGCATGTGTTAGCAAATACGTAATATGCTTGCGTAGGATAACGTCGTCCTCAGCAAATAAAATTTTCATCGTGTATCACCTCTTACTCCTACTATACGCAAAAAAGCTTGCGCGACAAGTGTTACTGTCAGGCAAGCTTTTCGAAATTAAATTTTTTGTTGAATAAAGTTTACGCAATCAAAAATATTAGCTGATTCAATTGCAGATAAAATTTGTTCCTGTCCATCTTGTTGCACTACAACTTGTTGACCGTGTGCATAATGGTGTCGCGTTTCTACCGCATCAATTTCTTTGTAGTCGTAAGGCTCAAATGTTTCAGTGCCAAACTGCTGTGTGTAAAAGGCAAGGCGTTGATTAGTGGCTACAAGCAGTCCCTTACGTTTTCTTCTTGCGCTCATGAACGGAAGATGCACAGTGCCGAACAAACTCTGTCGTACCTCCTCGTCTTCCTTCAAACTGGCTCGAACTAACGATAAAGCGTCTTGCTCATTCCTCAAAATAAAACCCTCCTATAAGTCTAGGTCACTTGAACGGACCTGTAACTAGCATAACAGATACTAATTTTTAGGAGGGTGGGGCATAAGGTGTGCAATTGCTTAAAAGCGAGCTATAGGTAAACAAAAATAAAGGTAATAGTAAGTAATAACCGTTTACATTTTGCTTATAGGGTATAAAGGCATTTAAAAAATATAGTGCTTTATGTTTAGATTAAAAGAAAATATGCGCCATGATAGCGATGATTGGTAATGAAATAACAGTACGTAATAAGAAGATAATAATTAAATCCCAAATTTTAAGTGGAATTTTTGTACCTAAAATTAAACCGCCAACCTCTGACATATAAATTAATTGCGTAACTGATACCGTTGCAATAACAAAGCGTGTCATTTCAGATTCGATGCCGCTACCTAATACGGCAGGTAGAAGCATGTCAGCAAAGCCAACTACCATTGTTTGTGCAGCTGCACCAGCTTCAGGAATGTTTAGCGCGGCTAAGTAGTATTCAAATGGCTTACCTAAAATACTAAATACAGGTGTAAACTCTGCTAATACTAAAGCGATAGTACCAAATGCCATAACAACAGGAGCTACAGCAATCCACATATCCAATACGTTTTTACCGCCCTCAGCCCAAAATGAAGAGAAGTTACTATTATTTTTAGCTGATGTTAACGCGCGGTCTGTTGCAACCTTTAGTAATTTTTCGTCTTGTAGTACTTCTTCTTTTTGCTCTGTTGAGCCATCAATATACGTATCTTCAATTTTACGCAGTGGATAGATACGCGGCATAATTAAGGCAAGTGTTAGTCCTGCGATAATAACAGTGCCATAAAATTGGAAGAAGTAGCTTTCAAGATTAAGCTCTTTTAAAATCGTAAAGCAAAATGTAATCGACACAATAGAGAAAGTTGTTGCAATAATTGCGGCTTCTTTTTTTGTATAGTTACCTTGCTCATATTGTTTGCTTGTCATCAATACGCCGATAGTGCCGTCACCAATCCAAGAAGCAAGCGCATCAATAGATGAGCGACCAGGAATTTTAAATAACGGACGCATTACCTTTGTCATCATTGTGCCAAAGAACTCAAGCAATCCGAAGTTAGTAAGTAAAGGTAATAATAAACCAGCAAATAAGAAGATAGTAAATAAGAAAGTTACAAGTCCTTCTTCAGGATCCATTAATAATCCTGCAGTGTTTGGGTTGTTAATGGCAGCTGGGCCAAAGTCAAAGACAACCATTGCTGTAAATACGACAGCTAGTACACGCGTAATTGTCCAAAATAAATTAACACGGAATAATTGTGCAGCAAAACTTGGTGCTTTCATTGTAGTTTTTGGTAAAAATAAATAAATGACAGAGCCAACAGCGGCAATTGTCATGATAGCTAAAGCAAACCAGCTAATTACAGGAACAATGACACCTGCAAGTGAGTTAGCCATAATTGCGATAGGCACTTTCCATGCGCCTTCAATATTGAGCGGTGTCATAAAGATAAATACGCCAAGTAGGGAAGGTATAATGAAAAGAAGCCATGAACTAAGTGAATGTTTTTTCATGTTGATAACCTCTTTGAATGTATATTTTGTATATTTATACACTATAAAGGTTTTTTATTTGGGTGTCTAGCCCTTTTTACAAAAAAGTTTTTTCTGAAAATTTGATATACCACTAGGGGAAAAAGAAAAAAATCACGTAAAAACGTGATTTTAGTCATTAAATGTAATTGTATAAAACTTTTCGCTAGCAAACCAAGCATCTTCTTGTGATTCGCCGTGCTCTTCCTCGCGATTTTCTAGCTCTTGTAGCATCCAACCCGTTTGAGAAGCATGAGCTTTTAATGCGTTGAGCTTATGCTCTTTAAATGCACTAATATCTACTACGAAATCTGCCTCGCCCATTTCTTCTTCCGTGTTGTTAGCAAAGCCTGCACCAAGTAGTGTTGGACGCTCAGCTTTTGGCATGCGACTTACAGCCTCAACGACAGCACGTGCTGTTGCCTCGTGGTCAGGGTGTACACAATAGTTAGGTAAGAAGGTAAAAATCATTGAAGGGTTTAGCTCAGTAATTAAATCTGTAATCATGCCGACCATTTTTTCATCGTCTTCAAACTCTACTGTTTTGTCACGTAATCCCATCATACGTAAATCTTGAATACCAATTGCCTCACAAGCCGCAATTAATTCCTTTTTACGAATTTCAGGTAATGACTCACGTGTAGCAAACGGTGGGTTACCTAAATTGCGTCCCATTTCGCCAAGCGTTAAGCATGCGTATGTTACAGGTACACCCATCGAAGCTTGCATAGCTGCGATACCTGCTACTGAAAATGATTCGTCATCTGGGTGAGGGTAGACAATTAAAATTTGTCGTTGTTTTTCCATAGAAGTACCTCCTTAATAAGCGAATGGCGTTTCACTAATTTGTAATGCCACTGCTAACTTTCCACTGTAATCTAGACCTGCCATTAATAAGCGGCCTTGCTCATCAATTTCTGAATGCGTGATGCCTTGTGCATATACCCAGCCGTGCTCAAGTTTTAAGCCTACACGATTTGGTGTGTCTTCCATTACTTTAGCGTGCTCATATACGAGCTTTACATTACGGATAAATGCGCCAGCATTAAAAAATTTTTCGTCATAGTGCGCGGCATACGAGCCATTTGTTGTTTCTAAATGAATGTATACCTCTTTATTAGCAAAAGCATCAAGTTGCTTTTGGAGTTGTTCAATATTTACGATTTCCATCTTTGTGCCTCCTTGAAATCAATAGTGTTAGTATAAACAACTTTTAATACAAAGGGAAATGGTAAGGTTTGCAATAAAAAAAGCACCCTCGATTGAGAGTGCTTATGCATTAAATTTCGCGAATGGTAACAGTAGGTGCACCATAGCGTGATTTTGCACCATGCATAACAGGTCCTACATATTTATTAAGTGCCCAGCCTTTGGCGATAGCCGCAGCTACAAATTCTTTTGCCTCAACAACAGCATCTTTAACCGTCATACCATTTGCTAGATTTGCTGTAATAGAAGCGGCAAAAGTACAGCCTGCGCCGTGATTATACGTTGACGCAATTTTTTCTGTTTCTAGTGCATAGAAGGTCGTACCGTCATAAAATAAATCGAGTGCTTTATCCGTTGGCAATGCACGTCCACCTTTGATGACTACCGTTTTTGCACCAAGAGCATGAATTTTTTGTGCAGCTTGTTTCATTTCCTCTATTGTTTGAGGCGTTTTCATGCCAGCTAGCTGACCAGCTTCAAAAAGGTTAGGCGTTGTAACTGTAGCATGCGGTAATAAATAGGTAATCATTGCCTCTGTATTGCCTGGGTTTAATACTTCATCCTCGCCTTTACAAACCATAACGGGATCAATTACTACGTTGGTAGTACCAGCGTTTTTGATTGCCTCACCAGCCGTTTTAATTACTTCTTCTGTAGCTAACATGCCTGTTTTTATAGCATCTACGCCTGTAGAGAGCGCTGTTTTAATTTGCGCGTCTAGCACTTCAACAGGTAACGAGTATACTCCATGCGCCCAGTGCTTGTCGGGATCCATTGTAACTACAACGGTTAAGGCCGTCATACCATATGTGCCATGCTCTTGAAATGTTTTAAGGTCCGCTTGAATACCTGCGCCACCAGACGTGTCGGAACCAGCTATCGTTAATGTTTTCTTTAAGCTCATCATTAAAACCCCTTTTGTAGTAAAATAAATACTATTAGTATAGCGCTCAGCTGAACATATAAAAATAATCAGATTCCTAAAAAAGTATAAGGTCAGGAGAGGGTAAGTAATGAAGGAAGTATTTACAAACGATTGGCAGGAAATTTTAGCAGACCAATTTGAAGCGCCTTATTATAAGAAGCTACGTCAATTTGTAGCGCATGAATATGCGACACAAACGATTTTTCCGCCTAAGGATGAAGTAATGAATGCGTTGTATACAACAGCGTATAAAGATGTGCTCGTTGTGATTTTAGGGCAGGATCCCTACCACGGTGTAGGGCAAGCACATGGCTTGAGCTTCTCAGTGAAGCCGGGTGTTGCGACGCCACCAAGCTTACGTAATATGTATAAGGAGTTAGCGGATGATATTGGTTGTCCTATCCCTGAGCACGGTACATTAACAAAATGGGCGCAGCAAGGTGTACTGTTATTAAATACGGTGCTAACGGTGCGCCAAGGACAGGCACATTCTCATAAAAATCAAGGTTGGGAGCAATTTACGGACGTTATTATTGAGCGTTTAGCAAGTCGAGCAGAGCCTATGATTTTTGTGTTATGGGGTAAGCCAGCTCAACAAAAAACAAAAATTATTGCTGCGCATCCTCAACATCGAATTTTAACGGCACCTCACCCTAGTCCATTAAGTGCACATCGTGGCTTTTTTGGCAGTAAACCATATTCACAAATTAATGCACAGCTCACAGCATGGGGCAAGTCACCAATAAATTGGTGTTTGTAGAAAACTCGTCACTTCAAAGCAAGTAGTAATCGTGATACATTGAAAGGAGGCTGAGGTATGCGCGTTAATTGTTTTCAGTGTCAACATTTTAAAGTGACATGGGATACGCGGAATCCGCGTGCATGTACAGCGTATGGTTTTAAAACAAAGCAATTACCTTCCGTAGTAGTTAAGCAATCATCCGGAATGGATTGTATGAAATTTATTCAAAAGCAGGGGGGCGCTAAAGCATGATTTCACAACAAAGCGTAGTACAGGAAATTGAAAAGCAACTACAACAAGCTAAACAAGCACAAACAGAGGCGGATTTAAAAGCTTCGTTAACAGCTATACAGGCGTTATGTAATGTAGCATTACATTATACAGCGCACACAAAGCCTGATTTGCTTTTGCATACTATTACACCCCCAGCTGTCGCACAACCTAAGCTAGAAGAAGACGATGCAAATGGCGATTCGTTATTTGACTTTTAACAAAGGTAGGGAAAAGAAATGAAGAAATTTATCGTAACAGGTGCAATTCATGCATTTTTAGCAGTCGCATTAGGTGCGTTTGCTGCGCATGGCTTAAAAGATGTATTAGATACGTATAGTACAGGCATTTGGAATACAGCTGTTCAGTACCAAATGTTTCATGCAGGTGGCTTACTAGTGGTTGGTATTTTAATGAGTCGTAAGCTGATGGGCGATGTTAAATTATTAAATATTGCTGGTTGGTGTATGAATATTGGTATTTTGCTGTTTGCAGGTAGTTTATACACATTAGCTGTCACAGGCATTGGTAAGTTAGGTGCTGTAACGCCGTTTGGTGGCGTATTCTTCTTAATTAGCTGGGTATGCTTAATGATGGCTGTTATTAAAGAAGGTAGATAATTGAGAGAGAAGCCTCTTTATATAGAGGTTTTTCTTTTTTTTAAATAAAATAGTTGCAAAATACTGTATAAACGAATATTATGATATTCGTTCTTAAAAAATGTTCGCCTTTAGGAGGTTTGCAACGTGTTTAAATTAAAGGAAAATAATACGACGGTTAGCACAGAGTTGTTGGCTGGTTTAACAACCTTTTTAACAATGGTATATATCGTCATCGTTAACCCTATTATTTTGGCAGATGCTGGGGTTCCGATTGACCAAGTATTTATGGCCACGATTATTTCGGCTGTAGTAGGTACGTTATGGATGGCGCTTATGGCCAACTATCCTATCGCAATTGCACCAGGTATGGGATTAAATGCATACTTTACGTATGCAGTCGTTGTAGCATCTGATGGTAAAATTGATTACATGACAGCGTTTTCGGCTGTGTTTGTGGCTGGTTTAGTATTTGTGGTGTTGAGTTTAACACCATTCCGTGAAAAATTAATTACAGCTATACCACAAAACTTAAAACTTGCGATTACGGCAGGTATTGGTTTGTTTATTGCGTTTATTGGTATGCGAATGTCACATATCGTAGTAGGTAGTGAGGCTAATTTAGTTGGGTTAGGTGATTTAAGTAGTCCTGAGGTATTGCTCACACTGTTTGGTCTTGGTGTTACGATTTTATTAATGGCACGTAATGTTTACGGTGCGATTTTTATCGGTATGGTAGTCACTTCTATTGCGGCGATGGTTACAGGGCAATTAAAAATTGCTAAGGTGATTGCAATGCCTCACTTACCAGAAGGTATTTTAGTGTGGAACCCGATTGCAGCAATGGGCGATGTTATCTCTTATGGTTTATACGGGGTAGTATTTTCTTTTGTACTTGTTACGTTATTTGATACAACAGGCACGATGATTGGTGTGGCACGTCAAGCGGGGCTAATGAAAGATGGGCAACTACCGCGTGTGCGTAGCGCATTGCTTGCTGATTCAGTTGGTACAACTGTCGGTGCGATGTTTGGTACGAGTCCAACAAGTGCCTTTGTAGAGTCGTCCTCGGGCGTAGCTGTAGGTGGTCGTACAGGTTTAACGACGGTAACAGTAGCTGTACTATTTATGGTAGCTTCATTTTTTGGCCCATTAGTGGCATCTTTATCAAGTGTGGCTGCTATTACTTCACCAGCACTAATTATTGTAGGTAGTTTAATGATTGGTGCAGTTAAACAAATTGAGTGGGATGATTTTGGCGAAGCTTTCCCTGCATTTTTAGTTATTTTAACAATGCCGCTTACGTCAAGCATTGCTACAGGTATTGCACTAGGTTTTATTTCATATCCTATTATTAAAATTGCGCAAGGTAAGGCGCGCATGGTTCACCCTTTACTGTATATTTTCGCGATATTATTTGTGATACAACTTATTGTTTTACCCCATTAAAAGGTGCTCATTGGAGCATCTTTTTTTCGTTCAGTTTTTGTTCAGTGTATCTTTTGTACAATGAAGAAAGTAATTTGGAATACCTAATAGTAAAAAAGTCGCTTGCAACGGAAAAATAAAAAAACAAAAGTAGTTTAACTTTCCTCTATATTGGCGATATAATATTGCAAGCATAAATAATAAGTAACACATTGAACATAAACGATAAGGGACAGGTGAAATAGATTGAAGAAAATTACATTATTAACAAAGAGCACATTATTAATGGGTATGCTAGTAGCTATGGGTACAGGTTCAGCTTCAGCAAGTGATGATCAAGAGATTACAAAGGGCTATACAATTAAAGTAACACACTCACATACAGGCGATGCACCAATTATTGTTGAGGAGCAACCAGCATTAACAACAGCACAATACAGTGTGTCACGTAGCGTTGTAGAGTTAACATTTAATAAAGCAGTTACAACAGAAGATCTAGCGAGTCTTTCGTTAACTAAAAATGCACAAGCAATGCCAAATGTAAGCTATACAATTGATGCAACCGATGCAACACGTGTAACAGCAGCTGTAGCAGGCGTAGGTAACGCAGATGAGTTAGCTGTACAATTTAAAAAGTCATCAGAGATTATTTTACCTGTATCAAAAGTAGCGGCTGCAAAGTTTGTACCAAAATTAGAGGTAACACGCCAATTTAATAAAAAAGTAATGGGTAAAGTAGAGCGCGGCGCAAAAGTGAGCGCAGTATTAACAGATGCTCATGGCGTTAAAACACCACAAAAAATTAATGTAAAGCGTACAGGTAACTGGACATATGAAGCAAATGTAGCACCAGGTAGTTATGTATTAACAGTAGTTGCTGAAAAGAATAATGAAAAAATTGCTAAAGATGTAGCTGTACACATCGTAAAATAATAAAAAATGGAGCGATACCCTCGCGTAGGGTGTCGCTCCTTTTTTATGGTGTATATTCTTCAAGTACGAGGTTTTGCTCATGCATGCGTTCACTATGAGGTAGCCCCACGTAGCGCAGGTGCCACGGCTCAAACTCAATACCTGTGATTGCTGTTTTGTCGGCAGGGTAGCGTAATACAAAGCCAAAGCGGTGCGCATTATTAGCTACCCACTTTCCTTCAGGTGCCATCTCCATCGTGCCCTCGGTAGAGCCGATATCTAAAGCAAGCCCTGTGTGGTGTTCGCTATAACCAGGTTTCATGGCATAGCTCGATCCCATCTCGTCATAAAGTGCTTGTTGCTCTTCTAAGTTACGGTAGCCACTCATTACGATGAATTGTGTTACACCCTCCGTATTGGCAGCATTAATCATTTGTTGCAGAGCTGTTGCAACATGCGCTCGTAATTGAATGTCGCTTGAAAACAAAGTGTAGGTACGTTGTTGTTCAAATAAATTTACAAGATCTGTAGGTAACTGATCTTGGCGGATGGGATGTTGTTGATTTACTAAAATTAAATTTTGGTCTGTATCGTGCTCAATGTTAGGTGTAGCAGGTGTTGCTAATAATTGCGTAGGTACTTGCCACTTAATGTAAAGTAAAGTCACCATGACTGCTATAATAATGAATGTTAGTATTTTTTTCATAACTAAAAACCTCCTACACTACTGTATCAAGAAAAACTTAATAAGTAGTATAGAAGGTTATGAAGAAATTATGAAGATTATACGTGTAATAGTTTAACTAATTTTTCGTTGTCTAAAATATTACCTACGAAGAACTCACCAAACTCACCGTAGCGAGCTGATACTTCGTCGAAGCGCATTTCATAAACGATTTTTTTGAATTGTAGTACGTCATTAGCAAATAATGTTACGCCCCACTCGTGGTCGTCAAAGCCAACAGAGCCACAAATGATTTGTTTTACTTTACCTGCATAGCTACGACCGATTAAGCCGTGAGAGTACATTAATTTTTTACGTGTTTCCATATCTAGCATATACCAGTTGTCGTTACCTTCACGACGTTTGTCCATTGGGTAGAAGCAAACATGCTCCCAGCGTGGTAGCTCAGGATATAAACGAGCGCGTACGTGTGGGTTTTGGTATGGGTCTTCTGTAGACTCACCTGCTAAGTAGTTAGAAAGCTCGACTACTGATACGTAAGAGTACGTTGGGATAGTGAAATCAGCAATTGCTAATTTGTTGAATTCTGTTTCAACTTCGTTAAGCTCTTGCATTGTTTCACGTAAAGTCATTAGCATGAAGTCTGCTTTTTGACCAACGATTGAATAAAAAGCGTGTGAGCCAGTTTTAGCTTCATCTGCTTGATTAAGTTTTTCTAAAAATGCGATAAATTCGTCTGTAGCTGCTTTACGTTCTTCTTCAGAAACTAATTTCCAAGAAGCCCAGTCGATTGAACGGAAATCATGTAGTGTGTACCAGCCATCTAAAGTAATTGCTGCTTCATTCATTATGTAAAACACTCCTTAATGTATAATGGAACTTACATTATTTATTTTAGCATACATTGTACATAACAGATAATTTAAAGATTTTGCTAAAGTGAAAAGGAGTAACGATTATGGATTTATTAACGCAACCAGTTTGGCGCTTGTATGATCAATCAATTAGCGCGATTTCGACTTCACCACTTACGTCCTTTGCGATGGACGATACACTTTGTGAGCTAGTGGGGCAATTACAGTCGCCACCAACGCTACGCACTTGGGTGCATGCGGCAAGCGTTGTGCTTGGCATACAAGACCATCGTTTACCTCATGTGCACGAGGCAATGGCATTACTTGAGGCGCGTGGCTATCAACCTATTGTGCGAAACTCAGGGGGTCTTGCGGTTGTTTTAGATGAAGGTGTACTTAATATATCGCTGGTTTTTTCAGAGCAAACAAATGCAATGTCTATTGATGATGGTTATGAGGCAATGCTTGCTTTTACGCGTTTGCTTTTTCCTGAAGGAGAAATTGCGGCTTATGAAATTGAGGGCTCGTATTGCCCAGGTTCGTATGATTTGAGTATTGGTGGCAAAAAATTTGCGGGCATTTCTCAGCGTCGTTTGCGTCAAGGTGTAGCGGTGCAAATTTATTTATGTATTGAGGGAAGTGGCAGTGAACGCGCAACACTTATTCGAGATTTTTATGAGCTAGGTTTGCAAGGGGAGCCAACTAAATTTACGTATCCCGTGATCAAGCCAACGGTAATGGCTTCGATTAACGAATTATTAGGGCTAAAATTAACTGTTGCAGATGTGGTGATACGCGTACAACAAGTGTTAAATCGTCTTGGCGAAATACGCGTCGCTTCATTAAATGCGACTGAAAATGAACGCTATGCTTTTTATTTACAACGCGTAATTGAACGCAATGCAAAAATGTTAGCAAAGTAGTCGCTTGTTTGCGTGCGCCAAGTGCGATAAAATACGTGTGTGCAAAATATAAAAAAGAAAGGGTTGTTGACTACTATGGCAAACGAATTTAAAGTTTGCGATGAATGTCAGGCCGTTAATTTAAAGACGTTAATTCCAAAATTAAAGGAAATTGATCCTGATGCAACCATCGAAATTGGCTGTCACTCTTATTGTGGCCCAGGTCGTAAAAAGACGTTTACCTTTGTAAATAGTCGTCCAGTTGCGGCACTTACAGAAGACGAGCTTATGGAAAAAGTGCTCGTAAAATTAAAACGCAATTAATTTTTTAGAGGCACTCTTACTAGAGTGTCTTCTTTTTTTGCAAAAAAAACGTTATAATGAGCGCAAAGGGGAGGGATTATTATGGAATTACGAGACTTACAGTTATTTATGTGTGTGGTAGAACAAGAAAGTTATACTAAGGCAGCTGCTGTGATGTATGTGTCACAGCCAACGCTTAGTAAAAGTATTAAGCGCCTTGAGGAGGAGCTAGATGTTAAGTTATTGCATCGCACGACACGTAGTGTGTCAGCTACAGAAGAAGGGTTGGTAGTCTATACCTACGCTAAGCGCATAGTTGATACAAAGCAGGAGCTCGACCGTAGCCTGCAAGATATGCGTGACGTGCAACGTGGCACAATTCGGATTGGCATACCACCATTAATAGGTACACTGTTTTTTCCAGAGATTGCGAAAAAATTTCATCAAAAATTTCCGCAGGTTACGCTTGAGCTTATTGAGCACGGGGCAAAAACGATTGGTGAGTTAATTCATTCTGGCAAGGTGGATGTAGGATTTATGGTATTGCCTGTTAATGATGTAACGTTTAAAACAGAGCGCTTTGTGGATGATGACTTTGTAGCTTATGTACATATCAATCACCCACTTGCTAATAAAAATTTGATAACAATTACAGCGTTGCAACAGGAGCCCTTTATTATTTTTTCTGATGACTTTGCGCTCCATGATTTTGTCCTACGCTCCTGTGAGGAGGCGGGTTTTACACCAAAGGTAGCTTATAAAAGTTCGCAGTGGGATTTGATAACGGAATTAATTGCGCTAGATTTAGGTGTAACCATTTTACCGCGTGCAATTTATGAGAAGCAGGCTAATCCTAATGTCAAAATTATTCCGCTAGCTGAGCCGCTAGTGTGGCACTTAGGTATCGTGACTTTAAACGGGCGCTACCAATCCGTAGCACTCAAAGAATGGCTAAACTTAATGGGGGAAGAAGTATGGTCGTGGCAACAATATATGCCTATTAGGCATTAATAATATGCAATATATGTATTTCTCTAATAGATAAAAACACGCTACGATTAATTTACAACATAGCGAGAGGGAGGTGCATTAGTATGACAAAGGTAAAGCAATCATTTGATGAGGCGTTGCAAGGTTTACAAGATGGGCAAACAGTAGTAGTGGGTGGCTTTGGTCTTTGCGGCATTCCAGAAAAGGCCATCGAGGCTATACAAGCAAAAGGTACGCGTGAGCTAACAGTAGTGAGTAATAACTGTGGTGTTGACGATTTTGGGCTAGGTATTTTATTAGCTAATCGTCAAATTACAAAAATGGTAGCGTCCTATGTGGGCGAAAATAAAATTTTTGAACAGCAGTATTTAAGTGGTGAGTTAGAGGTTGAACTAACACCACAAGGGACATTAGCAGAACGCATTCGCGCAGGTGGTGCTGGCATCCCTGCATTTTACACAGCAACAGGCGTGGGTACGCCCATTGCGGATGGCAAACCTCGTAAAGTATTTGACGGCAAAACTTATATAGAGGAGCGCGCGATTACAGGCGACTATGCATTAGTGAAAGCGTGGAAGGCAGATAAGCTAGGTAATCTCGTATTTCGTAAAACAGCACGTAATTTTAATCCGCTAGTCGCGACAGCGGGCAAGGTAACTATTGCAGAGGTGGAGGAGCTAGTGGAAGTCGGTGAACTAGATGCTGACCACATTCACACACCAGGTGTTTATGTACAACACGTCATTGTAGGTCAAGGTTACGAGAAGCGCATTGAGCGACGCACAGTAAGGGAGGTGGAGTAAATGAGAGAGCAGATTGTAAAGCTTGCGGTACGTGAAATTAAAGATGGCATGAATGTTAATTTAGGTATTGGTATGCCAACACTAGTCGCGAATGAAATTCCTACAGATTATCAAGTTTTACTTCAGTCAGAGAACGGCTTACTTGGCATTGGACCTTACCCAACCGAGGCAGAGCTAGATGCAGATTTAATTAATGCTGGTAAGGAAACTGTCACAGCTGTACCAGGTGCATCGTATTTTGACAGTGCTGCATCATTTGCGATGATTCGTGGTGGGCATATTGATTTGGCTATTTTAGGTGGCATGGAAGTTGATGAACAGGGTGATCTTGCCAATTGGATGATACCAGGCAAAGTAGTTAAAGGCATGGGTGGCGCAATGGATTTAGTACAGGGCGCAAAAAAGGTCATTGTCATTATGGAGCACGTCTCTAAACATGGCGAGTCAAAAGTGAAAAAGCGTTGCACACTACCTTTAACAGGTCAGGGTGTAGTACATCGCTTAATTACAGATTTAGCTGTTTTTGATTTTACAGAGCAGGGCATGGTACTCGTCGAAAAAGCCGCGGATATTACGCTAGAGGAGCTTAAGCAAAAGACAGAGGCTACGTATGTTGTGAGTGATAAAATAGCTGATTTTGCTGTTTAAAGATTTTAAATTCTCTTAAACGCTTGGTTTTTGTAAAAGTAGATGGTATAGTGAACGCAAGCAAAAACGAAAGTGGGCAATCAGTTGAAAAAGGATTTAAAGCAAGAGATTATTGATACAGCTTTGCAATTATTTCAAGTACATGGCTATAACGGCGTGAGTGTTAATCAAATTGTGGCGCAAGCTGGTACGTCTAAAGGTGGTTTTTATCATCACTTTAAAGCAAAGGATGAGTTGCTTTACGAGATTCACGATATTTTTATTACGTATGTGTTAGAGGAAGCTAAGAAGACAGAGGAGCACTATACTACACCAATTGCTAAATTATGTGCGTTGTTACACTCTTTTACCGCAGCCTTTCACACTTACCAGGCACATATTACTGTGTTTTATGACGAAAGCAAATCACTACTCGACAGTGATCGCGAAGTTATTACACAAAAACGTGATGCTTACCGTAAGATTTTACAACAAGTTATTGTAGACGGGCAGCAAAGCGGGGATTTCCGTGAGGCATTACCACCAATTATTGTTACGCTATCCATTACAGGTATGGTGAACTGGTCATACAAATGGTATAAGCAGGATGGCACGATGACAATGGCACAAATCACCGATATTTTTATTGATATGATTTTACGTAGTATTGTGACACAACAAGGGGCCGAAGAGGCAAAGCATTATAGTATTGAATCAGCAAACATAGACGCTGGTTTTATTTTTTAACTCAAACAAACCGACTGGTCGGTATAAAAACAAGGGGGAAAAGGGTATGAACTTTGAATTAACAAAGGAACAAAAAATGATTCGTGATACGGTACGTAGTTTTGCAGAAAAGGAAATCGCACCATATGCACGTGAGGTTGATCAAACATCAACGATGCGCATCGAAACATTTCATAAGTTAGCCGAACTTGGCTTAATGGGTATTCCATTTCCTGAGGAGTACGGCGGAGCAGGAGCAGATACAGTATCCTATGCTTTGGCTGTTGAAGAAATTGGACGAGCTTGTGGGGGTACAGGTTTGAGTTACGCAGCAGCTATTAGCCTTGGGGCAACACCAATTTATAACTTTGGTACAGAGGAGCAAAAGCAAGAATGGCTCGTACCGCTAGCAAAAGGCGAAACGCTAGGATCGTTCGGTTTAACAGAGCCTAATGCTGGTTCGGATGCTGGGGGCACACGTACAACAGCAGTAGTTGATGGTGATGATTATATTATTAACGGCGAAAAATGTTGGATTACGAACGCGGGCCATGCCCGTCAAATTATTGTTACTGCAGTGACAGGCAAACGTGAAGACGGTAAAAAAATCATTTCTTCGATTATTGTACCAACGGATGCTGCAGGCGTAACGATTAATTGTAACTATGACAAAATGGGTGTGCGTGGCTCTAATACATGCGAAATTATTTTGCAAAATGTACGTGTACCACGAAAAAATTTATTAGGCGATGAGAAGCGCGGCTTTTCTCAATTCTTAAGTACATTAGATGGCGGACGTATTTCAATTGCGGCATTATCTGTTGGTATTGCACAGTCTGCTTACGAAAAGGCATTAAAGTTTGCTAAAGAGCGTGAACAGTTTGGTACGCCAATTTCAAAATTTCAAGCAATCCAATTTAAATTAGCGGATATGGCGATGGAGATTGAGCTAGCACGTACATTAGTGCATAAGGCGGCTTGGTTGAAGGACAATGGTAAACCATTTGCGCGTGAAGCGGCCATGGCTAAACTATTTGCGTCGGAGATGGGCTTCCGTACATGTAATCAAGCAATCCAAATCCATGGTGGCTCAGGTTATATGCAGGAGTATGATGTGGAACGTCATTTACGTGATATTAAACTAATGGAGATTGGCGAAGGTACTTCAGAAATTCAGCGCATTGTAATTTCTCGTTTAATTGGTTGTTAAGTCATTGGCAAATGAATGTAGTGAAGGGAAAGGGGATTTTCAATGGCAGAGTTAGTGCATAAAACAATTGGCCAACTATTAGCAGAACAAACGAAAAAAAACCCGAATCACGAAGCGCTTGTCTATGCGGACCGAGGTTTGCGTATGACCTATCAACAATTTAATGAGCAGTGCCGCTTAGTTGCCAAGGGGCTTATGTCTTTAGGAATTGAGAAGGGCGAAAATATTTCGGTATGGACGAGCAATGTGCCAGAGTGGGTGCAGTTACAATTTGCCTCAGGTTATATGGGAGCACCAATTGTCACAGTCAATACCAACTATCGCCAAAGTGAATTAGAGTATTTATTAAAGCAATCGGATACAACTACTTTAATTTTAATGCCACAGTATCGTGATCACGCTTTTATTGACACAGTTAAAGCACTCTGTCCAGAGCTTGAGGATAGTGAGCCAGGTAATTTACAGTCAAAACGTTTGCCCTTATTAAAACGTGTAATTGTTATTGGCGATTACGAAGGTAGCGGTGTTTTAACATGGGATGATTTGTTAATAGGTGCGCAAAAAATTAGTGATGCAGCGCTTGATGAGCGTCATGCTACGTTGCACTATGACGATGTAATTAATATTCAATACACATCAGGTACAACGGGTTTTCCAAAAGGCGTTATGTTAACGCATTTTAACCTGGTAAATAACGCCATGAATATTGCAGAGTGTATGAATCTTACACAAGAGGATCGCTTATGTATTCCCGTCCCATTCTTCCACTGTTTTGGTTGTGTTATTGGCACGCTCGCTATAACTTCAGTAGGCGGCACAATGCTACCTGTACAGGAGTTTTCGCCGGATGCTGTAATGGCAATAATTGAGCAAGAAAAATGTACAGCAGTACATGGTGTGCCAACGATGTTTATTAGTAAGTTAAATTCACCGAATTTTTCGAACTATGATTTGAGTTCACTAAGAACGGGTGTAATGGCGGGTTCAACTTGTCCAGTAGAAGTGATGAAGTCGGTCATTGATAAGATGGGGATGACAGACATTACCATTTGCTATGGGCAGACAGAGTCATCGCCTGTAATTACGCAAACGCGTGTGGACGATGATTTTACAGCTAAGGTCGAAACTGTTGGACGCGCATTACCTAATCTCGAAGTGAAAATCGTAGTGCCTGGCACTAACGACGAAGCACCGCGCAATACCCAAGGCGAGTTATGCACACGCGGCTATCATGTCATGAAAGGTTACTATAACAACCCAGAGGAAACAGCAAATGTGATTGATGATGATGGTTGGCTGCACACAGGCGATCTTGCAACGATGGATGAACAAGGGTTTGTGCGAGTTACAGGACGTTTAAAAGATATGGTCATTCGTGGCGGTGAAAATATTTACCCGCGTGAGATTGAGGAATTTTTATATACACATCCTAAAGTATTTGATGTACAGGTGGCAGGTGTACCTGACGAAAAGTACGGCGAGGAAGTTGTGGCATGGATTATTCCAAGGCCAGGCGAGCAACTAACAGAGCAAGAAGTACGCGCGTATTGCCAAGATAAAATTTCGCGCTATAAAATACCGCGCTATATTAAATTTTTAGAAGAATACCCAATGACAGCATCGGGCAAAATCCAAAAATTTAAGTTGCGTGATGCATTTATTTCACAAAATATGGGGGGATAACGATGTTTAAAAAAGTATTGATTGCGAACCGTGGCGAAATTGCGCGCCGCATTATTCGTACATGTAAACGCTTAGGTATTGAAACAGTAGCAGTATATTCTGAAGCGGATGCGGAGGCACTGCATGTCAAAGAAGCAACAGAAGCTTATTGCATTGGTAAGCCTCCTGTAGCACAGAGTTACTTAAATATCGCACGTATTTTGGAAGTAGCAAAGGAGAGCGGCGCTGAGGCCGTTCACCCAGGCTACGGTTTACTATCTGAAAACGCAAGCTTTGCTGAGGCGTGTGAGCAAGCAGGTTTAACCTTTATTGGGCCAAGCGCAGGTGTCATTGCTTCGATGGGCAGTAAGCTAGAAGCACGAAAAACGATGAAGGCGGCGGGTGTTCCTATTGTTGAAGGCGTAGAGACAGCTGTGAAGGATGCAGAGGAGGCACTGCAAATTGCAGCAGGCATTGGCTACCCCGTAATGTTAAAAGCATCGGCTGGTGGCGGTGGTATTGGCATGCAACTCGTAGAAAGTGAAAAAGATTTAACACAGGCGTTTGAAGGCAATCAAAAGCGTGCGGCTTCTTTCTTTGGTGAAGGTACGATGTATTTGGAGCGATTTATTGCTGAGGCACATCATATCGAAGTACAAATTATCGTAGATACGCATGGAACGATTGTGCCACTATTTGAGCGTGAGTGCTCAATACAGCGCCGCAACCAAAAAGTTGTGGAAGAAGCGCCATCACCATTTATTTCAGCGGCAACGCGTCAAAAAATGCTTGATGCTTCAGTGAAAGCCGTTGAGCATATTGGTTATGTGAATGCAGGTACGATTGAGTATTTAGTGGATGATGAGCAAAATTTTTATTTCCTTGAAATGAATACGCGTTTACAGGTAGAGCATCCTGTTACGGAAGAAATTACAGGGGTAGATTTAGTTGAAGCGCAACTTATTGTGGCATCAGGCGGCAAGCTTGGATTTACGCGCGAGACAATCAACCAAAATGGACACGCTATTGAAGTCCGTATTTATGCTGAAAACCCAACGAACTTCTTCCCATCCCCTGGCACGATTAGCAAATTAGCATTACCAACAGGCGACGGTGTGCGTAATGAGTGTGGTGTGTATGAAGGTGGAGCTGTAACACCGTTTTATGACCCTATGATTAGTAAGTTAATTGTTTGGGGTGAGACGCGAGAGGTAGCTTGCGAGCGCTTAATTAAAGCGTTAGAAGCGTTTGTGATAGAAGGCATTCAAACTAATATTCCAATGCTGCTAAAAACAGTATCACACGAAGCCTTTTTAGCAGGTAATACAACAACAAAGTTTGTAGAGCATTATTATTTATCACAATTACAAAAGTAACTTTTGGAGGGATTTATTATGGCGACAGTAAAAGCGAGTATGGCAGGAACAGTATGGAAGATTTTAGTGGCAGAAGGTGATCAAGTAACAGCAGGTCAAGACGTTGCAATTTTAGAGTCAATGAAAATGGAGATTCCTATTGCGGCTGAGGAGGATGGCACAGTTACTAAAATTATTGCCAACGAAGGTGATTTTATTAATGTGGATGATGATTTAGTAGAGATTAGCTAAGGAGGATGCGATATGCACATACCGAAACACGTTGTACTAAAGGAAGTGGGCCCACGAGACGGCTTACAAAATGAAAAAGCGACAATTTTAACAGCAGATAAAGTGGCGCTCATTGATTTATTGAGTGCTTCGGGGCTTTCGTATATCGAGGTTTCTTCGTTTGTGCACCCAAAATGGATTCCGCAATTAGCTGATGCTGCGGAGGTGCTTGCTACTATTAAACGACAGCAAGATATTACGTATGCGGCGCTTATCCCTAATAAGCGTGGCTTGGAGCGAGCACTTACCGTAGGCATTGATGAGGCGAGTGTGTTCATGTCTGCCAGTGAGAGTCACAATAAAAATAATATTAATAAATCCATTCATGAGACTTACCCTGTGTTACGGGAAGTCGTGGAGGAAGCAAAGCGAGAAGGCTTGCGCGTAAGGGGTTATATTTCTACGGTAATTGGTTGCCCTTATGAAGGAGCTATTGCGCCGCAAAAAGTACGTGAGGTAGCGGACGCATTATTTACGATGGGTGTAGATGAGATTTCACTTGGCGATACGATTGGTGTTGGCGTGCCTACACAAGTCGAAGCATTGCTTGCGCATTTATTACCACATTATGCGGCTGATACACTTGCGATGCATTTTCATGATACAAGAGGTACAGCGATGGCAAATGTGGTGAAGTCTATGGAGATGGGCATTACGACATTTGATAGCGCGATTGGCGGCTTAGGCGGTTGTCCGTATGCTAAAGGCGCGTCAGGTAATGTCGCAACAGAAGACTTATTATATTTATTTGACGAAATGAACATTCATACGGGTGTGCAAATGGATCGTGTATTAGCAGCGGCGAGTTTTATTGAGCAAAAATTAACTAAACCGCTTAACTCGAAACAAATGGAAATCAAGCGGCATCAGGAGGTAGAGCAATGACGGAGTTAGTAACGTTTGAAGAGGTAGCCCCGCATATTGGTTGTATTACGCTACAACGTGCCGAAGCGGCGAATGCTATGTCACGCGCATTACTAGAACAGTTAGCGACAGTAGTGGATGCATTAGCGCTACGCCATGATATCCGCGTTGTGATTTTGACAGGTGCAGGTAGTAAGGCATTTTGTGCAGGTGCAGATTTAAAAGAGCGCCGTGGCATGAGTGAGCCAGAAGTAAAGCAAGCAGTGCGCTTAATTGGTCAAACTGTGAATAAGGTAGAGGCAATACCTCAACCTGTGATTGCGGCGATTAATGGTGTCGCTTTTGGGGGAGGGCTTGAGCTAGCCTTAGCGTGTGACTTACGCGTAGCGCAAACGCATGCCAAGTTAGGCTTAACCGAAACTTCACTCGCTATTATACCTGGTGCAGGAGGTACACAGCGCTTGCCACGTTTGATTGGTTTAGGGAAAGCAAAACAATTAATTTATAGTGCAGCACGCTTAACAGCATCTGAAGCGGCTACACATGGTATTGTCGAAAAAGTTTGCGATGATGCGTTAGAAGGGGCACTTAGCTTAGCACACACTATTGCTCAAAATGCACCACTGGCATTAATGCAAGCAAAACAGGCAATTAATAAAGGTTATGAAGTAGACATACAAACAGGTTTAGCAATTGAAGCATTGGCGTATGATGCGCTGATTCCAACAAAGGATCGTATTGAAGGGCTTGTTGCCTTTGGCGAAAAACGAGCACCACAATACAAAGGGGAATAATACAAAGGGAGGAATTGGACATGAGCGAAGTAACTAACACAACAATGAAGGAAGAAATTTTACAAGGAGGTAAGCCAAAATATCATGAAAAAAATGCCGCGCAGGGCAAGATGTTTGTGCGTGAGCGTTTAGCTATGTTATTAGATGATGGCTTACAATCAGAGGACGGGCTTTACGCCAATTGCTTAGCAGGTGACTTACCAGCAGATGGTGTAGTAACGGGGATTGGTAAAGTAAACGGGCGTACGGTTTGTGTACTTGCTAATGACTCTACAATCAAAGCAGGTTCTTGGGGCAAGCGTACCGTCGAAAAAATGATTCGTATTCAAGAAACAGCAGAAAAACTTCGCTGTCCAATGCTGTACCTTGTTGACTCAGCAGGTGCACGTATTACAGACCAGCTTGAGATGTTCCCAGGACGCAGAGGCGCGGGGCGTATTTTTTATAACCAAGTGAAGATGAGTGGTAAAGTGCCGCAAATCTGTTTATTATTTGGTCCTTCGGCAGCAGGTGGCGCCTATATCCCAGCTTTTTGTGATATCGTCGTAATGGTGGAGGGCAACGCGTCCATGTACTTAGGTTCACCACGAATGGCAGAGATGGTTATTGGCGAAAAAGTTGACCTTGAAACAATGGGGGGAGCTAAAATGCATTGCTCAATATCAGGTTGTGGTGATGTTTTAGCTAAGTCTGAAGAAGAAGCTATAACATATGCGCGTAAATATTTGAGCTACTTCCCAAGCAACTACACAGAAAAAAGCCCAGTAAGTGCACCACAGCCACCAGCAGATTTTGAAAAAACGATTGATGAATTAATTCCTAAAAATCAAAATGTACCATTTGATATGTATCAGTTGATTGACCGTTTGATTGATGCAGATTCATTTTGTGAGGTAAAAAAATTGTTTGCACCAGAGCTGATTACAGGGCTCGGTCGTATTGATGGGCAACCTGTTGGCATCATTGCTAATCAGCCGCGCGCAAAGGGTGGCGTATTATTCCATGACTCAGCAGATAAGGCGGCTAAATTTATTTCATTATGCGATGCCTTTAACATCCCACTTGTTTTCCTAGCAGATGTACCGGGCTTTATGATTGGTACGCAAGTAGAGAAGGTGGGGATTATTCGTCACGGCGCTAAAATGATTTTTGCGATGAGCGAGGCAACAGTGCCTAAGTTAACCGTTATTGTACGTAAAGCTTACGGTGCAGGATTGTATGCTATGGCAGGGCCTGCCTTTGAGCCAGACTGCTGTATAGCCTTAACTGGTGCACAAATTGCTGTAATGGGACCAGAGGCTGCAGTGAATGCCGTATATGCTAATAAAATTGCAGAGCTACCAGAAGAGGAGCGTGCAACATTTATTGCGGATAAGCGTAAGGAGTATCAACAAGAGATTGATGTATACCGCCTAGCATCCGAATTAATTATTGATGATGTGATTGAGCCAAATGATTTACGCAAGGCTCTAGCGACACGTTTACCACTGTATATGTCAAAATATACAACCTTCACTGACCGCAAACACGGTGTAAATCCAGTTTAATTCATATTTTAAGGCTATCTCGGTTGTGAGATAGCCTTTTTTGTATATATAATAGAAGAAAGTATAAATTTGCATTGGAGGGAAGGTTTATGAGCTACGCGCAAACAAAGCTTCGAGAAGAAAAAGTTTTCAAGGATCCTGTCCATAGTTACATACATGTTAGAGATTTAGTGATTTGGGATTTAATTAGTACACGCGAGTTTCAACGCCTACGTCGCATTCGTCAATTAGGCACTACATATCTTGTGTTTCACGGAGCTGAGCATAGTCGCTTTAATCATTCATTAGGTGTGTATGAAATTATTCGTCGTATTGTAGATGACATCTTTCAAGGACGTGAGCATTGGCATGAAGAAGAGCGCTTACTTACACTTTGCGCGGCATTGCTTCATGATTTAGGGCATGGGCCATTTTCTCATGCGTTTGAAAATGTATTTGGTTTAGATCACGAGGAGTATACGCGCTATATTTTACTCGGAGATACTGAGGTCAATGCTGTGTTGCGTAAAGTAGCTGATGATTTTCCAGAGAAGGTAGCTCAAGTAATCGAAAAAAAATATAAGGACCCGCTAGTCGTAAGTTTAATATCGAGCCAAATCGATGCGGACCGTATGGATTATTTGCAACGTGATGCATATTATACGGGTGTGAGTTACGGTCATTTTGATATGGAGCGCATACTACGCGTGATGCGTCCACGTAAGGATAAAATTGTGATTAAAGAAAGTGGTATGCATGCGGTAGAGGATTATATTATGAGTCGCTATCAAATGTACTTACAAGTTTATTTCCATCCAATTTCCCGTAGCGCCGAAATGATTTTAAATAATACATTAAAACGAGCACGTAAATTATATCAAGAAGGCTACGCTTTTAAACAAGAACCGTTTCCTTTTGCTTCTTTCTTTGTAGGTGACATTACGTTAGAGGATTATATTGCGCTAGATGAGAGTGTCGTGCTAACTTACTTCCAGTGGTGGTCACATGAAGAAGATGAGATTTTACGTGATTTAAGCACACGCTTTATTAATCGCAGATTGTTTCACTATGTAGACTTCAATCCAGGGGAAGAGTTACAAAAGTATGAGCGTTTAAAGGAGCTGTTTCATGAGGTGGGTATTGACCCAACGTATTATTTTGTTCATGATACAACAGCTGATTTGCCGTATGACTTTTACCGCCCTGGCGAAGAAAAAGTACGAGAACCCATCTTTTTAGAAATGAAAAATGGTAAAGAGTTAGAGCTGTCTCGTAAATCAACCATTGTAGACGCAATTACAGGCCGTGTGCAGCGCGACCATAAAGTATACTTTCCTATGGAACGTATTATCGCCCTGCAAAATTGCCCAGCAGCTATAGAATTAAAAGAGCTACTTCATATCAAATAAAAAAGTGAATCCTTGTCCCATAAGCTTTCAGAAGCAAATAAGAATATCATATTTGTTAAACTAAAAGAAATAATAAAAGAAAATTTAACGGCTTTCCGAAAGAAGTCTCTCATCCTCAAGGAATGT